>JANOLL010000387.1:0-7386 GCA_031419775.1 Polaromonas sp.
GCGTTCCGAGGCCGAGGCCTTGCTGCTTGAAAACAACCTGATCAAAACGTTGAACCCGCGTTTCAACATTCTTTTTAGAGACGATAAAAGCTATCCCTATCTCAAGCTGGCGACGCACACTTTTGTCCGGGTGGCTTACTACCGCGGGGCGATAGAGAAAAAGCACCGTTACTTCGGCCCGTATCCGAGTGCCTGGGCCGTCAAGGAAAGTATCTTGTTGCTGCAAAAGGTGTTCAAGCTGCGTACCTGTGAAGACACTGTCTTCAACAACCGTACCCGGCCCTGTCTGCTGTACCAGATCAAGCGTTGCTCAGCGCCATGCGTGGGCCACATCACGGCTGAGCACTATGCGCAGGACGTGGCCCATGCTTCGCAATTTTTGCAGGGGCAGACACAGGAAATTCTGGAAGGGCTGGAGCGGCAGATGATGGCGCACGCCGACAAGCTGGAGTTTGAAAAGGCGGCCGAGTTGCGCAACCAGATGTCGGCGCTGTCCAAAGTCCTGCATCAGCAGTCGATGGAGATCGGTGGCGACAAGGATGTGGACATTCTGGCCGTCAAGGTGCAGGGCGGCAAGGCCTGTGTGAACCTGGCCATGGTGCGGGGTGGCCGACACCTGGGCGACCGGCCTTACTTTCCGACGCACATCGAAAATGCGGCCGAAGTCGCACAACTTGAAGCGGAATCCGATGCTGGGGAAGATCTTGCCGAGAACGCCAAATCGATCGAGGCGCTGGTGCTGGAGGCCTTTATTGCCCAGCATTACATCGATGTGCCGATACCGCCCATGCTGGTATGCAGCGAGCCGGTTGATAAGCAACTGATCGCGGCGCTGGTGGCGCAGTCCGGAATCCGTTTTTCTGCCATTTCACAACCGCGCGAGCAGCGCCGTATCTGGCTGGATATGGCCCAGAAAAATGCCGAGCTGCAGCTGGCTCGCTTGCTGGCTGAGCAGGGCTCCCAGCAGGCCCGTACGCGGGCGCTGGCTGAAGCCCTTGATCTGAAAATCGAAGACCTGGCAGCGCTACGCATAGAGTGCTTTGACATCTCGCACACTGCGGGTGAGGCCACGCAGGCATCTTGCGTGGTGTTTCACGGCCACAAGATGCAGAGCGCCGAATACCGCCGCTACAACATTGATGGCATCACGCCGGGCGATGACTATGCTGCCATGCGCCAGGTGTTGACGCGACGCTACAGCAAACTGGCCGAAGCGGCTCGCAATAACGAAGCCAGGTTGCCAGACTTGGTACTGGTAGACGGCGGCAAGGGACAGGTGTCGATGGCGCGAGAGGTTTTTGCAGAGCTGGGGCTGGACCTTGGCCTGATCGCTGGTGTTGAAAAAGGCGAAGGTCGCAAGGTGGGCCTTGAAGAGCTGGTGTTTGCAGATGGGCGCGAGAAGATTTATCTGGGCCGGGACTCTGCTGCGCTGATGCTGATTGCGCAAATTCGCGACGAAGCCCACCGTTTTGCCATCACCGGCATGCGCGCCAAGCGCGCCCAGATTCGCACGGGTTCCAGTCGTCTGGAAGATATTGAAGGCATTGGCCCCAAGCGCCGTGCCAGCCTGCTGCAGCGCTTTGGCGGCATACGGGCGATTGCATCGGCAAGCGTCGAAGACATTGCTACGGTGGAAGGAATTTCCAGGGAACTGGCCGACGAAATTTACCGTGCGCTGCATTGAGATGCCGTCCCTGGCGGGCGCGGTTTGCGGCTCATGCCAGAATAGGCTCCGATGTTCCTGACTATCCCGACCCTCATGACCTGGACGCGCATCGTCGCGATCCCTCTGCTGGTGGGTGTTTTTTACATCAATATTGCGCCGGTCGAACGCAACGTGATCGCCACGGTGATGTTCGTCGTTTTCGCAGCCACCGACTGGCTAGATGGGTTTCTGGCCCGCAAACTGAACCAGACTTCCTCATTTGGTGCTTTTCTGGATCCGGTGGCTGACAAATTTCTGGTCTGCGCGTCGCTGCTGGTGTTGGTTCACTTGCAGCGGGCAGATGTGTTTGTCGCGCTCATCATCATTGGTCGGGAAATCGCGATCTCCGCTTTGCGTGAATGGATGGCCTTGATCGGGGCGACAAAGAGTGTGGCCGTGCACATGCTGGGAAAGATCAAGACCACGGTTCAGATGATTGCCATACCCTTTCTGCTGTTTGACGGCAGATTATTTGGCCTGATTGACACCCGCTTGTGGGGCACCTGGTTAATCTGGATATCGGCGGTGCTGACCGTCTGGTCCATGATTTACTACCTCCAAAAAGCGATTCCGGAAATCCGCGCCCGGGCCCGTTAAATGGATGTTTACCGCATCGCTTGGAGCGACTGCCCGTGAGCCACCTGGCGCCGTTGAGCGTCTGGATTCGGGCTACGCCCGCAGTCTTTGTGTTTATCTGGAGTACCGGATTTGTGGTGGCCAAATTTGGCTTGCCCTACGCGCCGCCTCTGACATTTCTAACCATTCGGTACGTCTTGTCGATTGTCTGCTTGCTGGCCTGGATTCTGGTGGCGCGTGTGTCCTGGCCACGCAGCGGCAATCAATGGCTTCATTTGGGACTGACCGGAGTACTGATGCAGGCAGGCTACCTTGGCGGGGTTTGGGTGGCTGTGAAGGCGGGTATGGGCTCAGGGCTCGCCGCGCTGATCGTGGGCCTGCAGCCGGTACTGACTGCCTTGTGGGTGTCATGGCTGGTATCAGGACACAGCGCATCAAGCGAGCAGAAAGTAAGTACCCGTCAGTGGGCCGGCCTGGTCCTGGGATTAGCGGGCTTGGTGCTGGTGGTATGGCGTAAATTCGGCAGCGGGCATGAAGTGACTCTGCTGACGCTGGCGGCGGCGCTTTGGGCGCTGTTCAGCATCACTGCCGGAACGCTCTATCAAAAGCGGTTTGTTCAACCCACCGATGTGCGCAGTGCCATCGCTGTTCAGCTACTCGCAGCTCTGGCAGTGACTTTTCCCTTGTCTTTTTTGGAGGCAGAGGCGATTGTCTGGAGCCCTCAATTCATCGGAGCCATGGCGTGGTCGGTACTCGTACTGACGATTGGGGGAAGTTCATTGCTGTATGTGCTGATCCAGCGGGGCGCAGCCACTTCGGTGACCAGCCTGATGTACCTGGTTCCTCCCACCACTGCGCTGATGGCGTGGCTGTTATTTGATGAATTGATCACTTTTTCTACGGTCGTCGGGACGGCTTTGACCGCACTGGGCGTGAGCCTTGTGGTGCACGCGCCAAAGCCCAAGCCCCTTCCCGGCTGAATTCAGTACATACCTTTCTGGCGCGGCGTGAAGGCGGGGCAAATACTGCCAATGGGCAACAGTATTTGCTTTATTATCTTTTTGCGTGATGGCTTGACTAGGCCATCAGTGCCCGGTTAGATGGCCGGAAACGTCATCTATTTTTTTGCTCCTTCAGGCTCAAACCTCTTTCTCCCATTCATCCCAAGGTAACAACATGACTTCAGGAAAAAAACGCATTGCTGTCATCGCAGGCGACGGTATTGGCAAGGAGGTCATGCCCGAGGGTATTCGCGTCATGGATGCAGCGGCCCGAAAGTTCGGGATCGACCTGCACTTCGATCACTTTGATTTTTCGAGCTGGGACTATTTTCAAAAACACGGCAAGATGATGCCCGACAACTGGAAAGATCTGGTCGGCGGGCACGATGCCATTTATTTCGGTGCAGTAGGCTGGCCAGACAAAATTGCAGACCACACGTCGCTGTGGGGCTCTTTGTTGTTGTTTCGCCGTGAATTCGATCAGTACATCAATCTGCGTCCGGCGCGTTTGATGCCCGGCATCATTGCACCAGTGGTCCGCCGCGATGGCACGGCCCGACTGCCCGGCGAGATTGACATGTACATCGTGCGAGAAAACACCGAAGGTGAATACTCCAGCATTGGCGGACGCATGTTCCCGGGAACGGACCGCGAAATAGTGATGCAGGAATCGGTGTTCTCACGCTTTGGCGTGGACCGGGTTCTCAAATTTGCCTTTGAACTGGCGCAGTCGCGTCCCAAGAAGCACCTGACCAGCGCTACCAAATCTAACGGAATCGCTATCACCATGCCTTACTGGGACGAGCGCGTCGCCGAGATGGCCAAGCAATACCCCAGTCTCAAGCTGGATAAATTTCACATCGACATCCTGACGGCGCATTTTGTACAGCGCCCGGATTTTTTTGACGTCGTGGTCGCAAGTAATTTATTTGGCGACATTCTTAGCGACTTAGGGCCAGCATGCACCGGAACGATTGGCATTGCGCCAAGCGCCAACTTGAATCCTGAAGGTCAATTCCCTTCCTTGTTTGAACCTGTGCACGGTTCAGCGCCAGATATTGCTGGCCAACAGATCGCCAATCCAATCGGGCAGATTTGGTGTGGCGCGATGATGCTGGAGTTCCTCGGCTACAAACCCGCCCACGACGCCATTCTCGCGGCTATTGAAAAAGTTCTCGCTCCCCAGAGCGGCGCGCCACGCACGCCGGACCTGGGCGGCAAGGCCTCTACCACCGATGTCGGAATGGCCATTGCTGCTGCGTTGGGTTGAGCGAATTTTTCAAGCAGATCAGGCACGCTACGGCCAGCCAATCCAGCCAGGCATTAAAAAAAAAGGGACTAGAATCCGCGTCCGCACCACGAAAACGCTCTGGCCGCATTGACACAGTAATGGCCAATGGCTTTAATGACACTCGGACTACTTGCACACGGTGCCTCACGCTACCGTGTTGAGCGGAACTACCCATTTCTTAGAGCCAATCCAACAACTTTTATCAACGAGGGGTCCCTTGTGAACAAGACAGAATTAATCGAGCACATCGCCAAGCATGCCGATATTTCCAAAGCCGCAGCAACACGCGCACTGGAAGCAACGATAGGCGCAGTGAAAACCACACTGAAAAAAGGAGGCTCTGTGTCTCTGGTGGGTTTTGGCACTTTCGCCGTTGGAAAGCGTGCCGCGCGTACCGGTCGTAACCCGCGGACTGGCGATGCGATTAAAATCAAAGCAGCCAAGGTTCCCAAGTTCCGTCCAGGCAAGGCGCTCAAAGACGCCTTGAACTGACCGGCAAGATTTGACAAGTTTAAGGTGGGGTGCTTAGCTCAGTTGGTAGAGCAGCGCCCTTACACGGCGTAGGTCGGCGGTTCGAGCCCGTCAGCACCCACCATTGACTGACGTAATCCGGATGAAGGCGAACAGATTGTTCGCCTTTTTTATTGGGGCTACAGCTCTTTTTGTTGATGTAGCGGTAAATTGCCGCCAAGGGTTTTGCCGTCGTTGGCTGTACAGGAACTTTTAGATGTTTGATTTCATTCGCAAGCACACCAAGATCACGATGGGACTGTTGTTCCTGTTGATCGTGCCATCGTTCATTCTGTTCGGATTGGACGGGTACAACCAATCGCGAGACACCGCCGCGGTAGTGGCTAAAGTGGACGGAAAAGAAATCCTGCAAACCGAGTGGGACAGGGCGCATGTTCGCGAGGTGGAAAGACTGCGTGCATCCATGCCGTCGCTGGATCCCAAGCTACTGGATTCGCCAGAAGCGCGCTATGCCACACTCGAACGTTTGGTGCGCGATCGCGTTCTGGTTGCAGCCGCATCCGCTTTAAAACTCAATACCAGTGACCAACGACTGGCGCGTGAGCTGCAAGACAACCCCGATATTGCGGCGCTGCGTCGTCCTGATGGATCACTCGATATGGATCGATATCGCCAGATGCTGGGCACACAGGGCCTGAGTCCCGAGATGTTTGAGGCAAGCGTGCGGTCTGATCTGTCGAGCCGACAGGTGTTAATGGGCGTGGCAGGTAGCGGGTTTACCTCCAAGGCCGCTGCGGACGCTGCCCTCAATGCTTATTTCGAGAAACGTGAAGTGCAAATTGCCCGTTTTGACGCTGCGGACTACTCGGCCCGGCTCAGTCCAAGCGATGCCGATTTGGAGCAGTTCTACAAAGCCAATGAAAAGCTGTTTCAAGCCGAGGAGCAGGCCAATATCGAGTACGTGGTGCTGGATGTCGAAACCATTAAAAAAGGCATGACGGTTGCAGAGGCTGACCTCAAGGCTTACTACGATCAAAATGCCCAGCGATTGAGCGGTACGGAGGAGCGACGGGCCAGCCATATTCTGCTTGCTGCCCCAAAAAGCGCACCCGAAGCGGACCGACAAAAGGCCAAGGCTGCTGCGGCTGAGCTGCTTGCACTGGTCAAGAAAACGCCTGATTCATTTGCCGAGCTGGCACGCAAGAACTCTCAGGATCCAGGCTCTGCAGCGGCTGGCGGCGACCTTGATTTTTTTCCTCGCGGCGCAATGGTTAAGCCTTTCGCCGATGCTGCTTTTTCCATGAAGAAGGGGGAGGTCAGCGACATTGTGGAAACTGAATTTGGGTACCACCTGATCAAGTTGACCGACATCAAAGCTCCAAAACAACGAAGCTTTGAAGAAATGAGGCCGGAACTGGAAGCTGACTTTAAAAAGCAGCAGGCTCAGAAGAAATTTGCGGAAACTGCCGAGGCCTTCACCAACGGGGTGTACGAGCAGGCCGACAGCCTCAAGCCGACAGCTGAGCGCTTGAAGCTCGAGGTCAAGATGGCCAATGGAATCACCCGCAAACCCCAGCCGGGTGCAACCGGGGCGCTGGCAAATCCAAAGTTCCTCAATGCCCTGTTCTCGCCCGATGCAATCGAGAAAAAACGAAATACCGAGGCTGTAGAGGTGGCGTCTAATCAACTCGTTTCCGGCCGCCTCACACAATACACACCTGCGCGAACCCGGCCATTGGCAGAAGTCAAGGAAGTGGTCCGCCAACGCTGGTTGGCTGTGAGAGGGGCTGAAGAAGCTCGAAAAGATGGAGCAGCCAAACTGGCCGCATGGAAAGCGGCGCCGGCGTCGGCGACCCTTCAGGGAACCGTTTTGGTGTCGCGTGACCCAACCCAGTCGCCCAGGCAATCCGTACAGTTGGTGGAAGCCGCGCTCAAAGCCGACACCACTGCGTTACCCGTCTTCGTCGGTGTGGATTTGGGAGCGCAGGGATACGCCGTGATCAAAGTCGTCAAGGTGACTGCTCGCGAGCCGGCTCAAGAGGCAGTGGCTCAACAGGAACGCAATCAGTACGCCCAGTGGTGGACCTCGGCAGAAAGCCTAGCTTACTACAACACTTTGAAAGAGCGCTTTAAAACCGAGATCAAGGTAGCCAAGCCGGCGCGCGCCACACCCGATCAGCTGGCTGGTCAGGAGAACAATCCGACACAGTGATCCTGGTGTGCTACTCGCGCCACTAGCCGTTATAATTCTTCTCGCGGTGGCTGTAGCTCAGTTGGTAGAGTCCAGGATTGTGATTCCTGTTGTCGTGGGTTCGAGCCCCATCAGCCACCCCAAATTTTTG
>JANOLL010000388.1:0-10227 GCA_031419775.1 Polaromonas sp.
ACAACTTAACGCGATTTGTCATGAAATCAGGCAAAACCGCCTGGCGTCATTTTTTTGGCTCGCCAAGCCCTTCTCGTATCGTCGGGTAGCGTAAAACCAGCCGGAGCTCCCGCTTCAGTCTCTCGTTGTCGAGGCGCCTTGACTCGCCCATGAAACTCCACATCATGGCCGGCAATCTCGCCTGCAGCGCCTCCCGCGCCATCCGCTCGGGTCGTGGCAACTGGTAAAGATCGGCAGCAAAATCAAAATAGTCGCCCATCTTGATCTCACTGTCGTCACTGGTGTTGGTGATACGTTGAGGTTTGCCGCGCCACAGTCCGGCCAGGCAGGCCCTGGCCAGGTCGTCAGCATGAATATGGTTGGTGTAAACGTCGTCCCCCGGTCTGAGCACTGGCGTACCTCTAAGCAAACGCCCTTTCGGTGTACCGCCATCTCGGCCGGGGGCATAGATGCCAGGAATACGCAATATGTGGACCTTGGTGCCCGAAGCCCGCCCAAACAGGCGTACCGATGCTTCGGCATCCACCCGGCGCCGGGCTCGGGCAGTTTGTGGATTCGCGCGGCGTGTTTCATTGACCCGGTCGCCGTGACAATTTCCATACACGCCACTGGTCGATCCGTAGACCAGCGAATGCGGCAAGCCCCGCAAGCGCAAGGCCTGAAGCAATGCCCGGGTCCGCGGGTCCGTGTTGCCGTGAGGTCCATCACTTGGCGGTGGCGCCAGGTGCACGACCCGGGTCGCCAAACCCGCCAGTCTGCTTAATGTGGAACCGTCATCCAGATCGCCATGCAGCGGCGTGATGTGGCGGGCTCGCAGTTCTGACACACGCGCAACAGTTGATGTCAGCGCGATCACATTGACCCGCGAGGGAAGCAGCGCCGCGACTCGCATGCCGACGTCGCCACAGCCGACGATCAATACACGCGGACGGCGAAAACGCGATGGCAAGGCACCCAGTGGGTTTAAATTTGAAGGCAAAATCCGCTGGCCGCTCAAAAAGCAGAAAATTGAGAATAACTAAAGACCTCCAAGGATACCAATATGAGTTTTAGCGTGACCGTGCTACCTAGCGGACGGACCTTTACCGCCAACGCCGACGAGGCGCTGCTTGCGGCTGCGATTCGCCAGGGCATCGGTCTACCTTACGGTTGCAAAGACGGCGCTTGTGGCTCGTGCAAGAGTAAAAAGCTTGAGGGCAGCGTAGTGCACGGCCCGCACCAGCTCAAAGCCCTCTCAGCCGAAGAGGCTGAACAAGGATTCATCCTGACCTGCTGCGGTGTGGCCCATTCCGACGTGGTGATCGAGTCGCGCCAGGTGACCGATGAAAGTGCGTTTCCAATAAAAAAAATGCCGACTCGGGTCAACAGCCTCACCAAAGCTTCGCACGACGTGATGCTGCTGCGACTACAGCTCCCAGCCGCAGACGTGTTCAAGTACCACGCAGGCCAGTATGTGGAGTTTTTATTGCGCGATGGCGACCGGCGCGCTTACTCGATGGGCAATGCGCCACACACCCAGCTGGATAACCCAGGCGTTGAGCTGCATATTCGCCACATGCCAGGGGGGAAATTCACAGACCACGTGTTTGGCCCCATGAAGGAAAAAGAAATATTGCGCATAGAGGGTCCTTTCGGCAGCTTTTATTTGCGCGAGGAAAGCGTCAAGCCGATGGTGTTGCTGGCGTCCGGAACCGGCTTTGCGCCGATCAAGGCCATCATCGAGCATCTCCAGTTCAAGAGCATCACCCGATCCGTAATCTTGTATTGGGGCGGACGTCGCCCGGCCGACCTCTATATGCACGACTGGGTTTTGGACAAGGTCGCTGAAATGCCCAACCTTCGTTATGTGCCGGTGATCTCTGATGCGTCGCCGGAAGATGCCTGGACGGGTCGAACAGGCTTTGTTCATCGTGCTGTGCTCCAGGATTTTGCTGACCTTTCGGCGTTTCAGGTTTATGCATGCGGTGCGCCCATCGTGGTCGACTCGGCCCAAGCTGACTACCTTGCAGCAGGCCTGCCGGCAGATGAATTTTTTGCCGACTCTTTTGTCACCGAAAAAGACAAGGCCCAGGCTGCTGCTTGAAGTTTGAGGGGCACAAGGGTCAGCCTACTTTAGGCCCCTTAACCTTGGCAAGCTGTTCGCCAGCCCGTCGGTCATTCCCCGAGATAAGCCGCCCTCACCCGGGGATCCACCAAAAGCGCTTTGGCATTTCCATCCATGCTCACCACGCCCGATTCCATCACATAAGCGCGGTCTGCAATGCCCAAGGCCCGGCTTGCATTTTGTTCGACCAGCAAGATGGTGACGCCGCGCGCCGACACATCCCGCACCACTTCAAAAATCTTGTCCACCATGATCGGAGACAGCCCCATGGAAGGCTCATCGAGCAGCAAGACCTTGGGGCGGCTCATGAGTGCCCGGCCCACGGCCAGCATTTGCTGTTCACCGCCGCTCAGGGTGCCGGCGAGCTGGTCCTTTCGCTCACGCAAGCGCGGGAAGAGACTGAACATTATTTCAAGATCGTCAGCAATGCCGGCTGGATCGCGGCGCACGTGCGCGCCCATTTGCAGGTTCTCCAGGATGGTCATGCGGGTGAACACCCCGCGACCTTCGGGCACCATCGCCAGCCCTTCTTTGACCAGGTCCCACGCGCCCTTGCCCCGTATGCTTTGGCCAAGGTAGTGAATGTCGCCTTCAACGATGGGCAGAATGCCGGTGATCGCCTTCATCGTCGTGGTCTTGCCTGCGCCATTTGAGCCAATCAGGGTCACGAGTTCGCCCTCATTGACATGCAGGTCGATGCCCTTGACCGCCTGGATGCCGCCATAGGCGACCTTCAGGCTCTTGATACTCAGAAGTGTGTTGGCCATGTGAGCTTGCTGTTCACTGAGGCGCTCAGTGCCCCTTGCCGAGGTAGGCAGTGATCACCTGTTCGTTTTTTTGCACATCTGCTGGCGCACCCTCGGCAATCTGTTTGCCGTAGTCCAGCACCGTCACCCGGTCGCATAAACCCATCACGAGCTTGACATCGTGCTCGATCAGCAAGATGGTCCGGTTGTCTTTCCGGATCTGGTCTATCAGCCCGCGCAACTGGACTTTTTCTGTCGCGTTCATGCCCGCAGCGGGCTCATCGAGTGCGATGAGTTGCGGATCGGTTGCCAGCGCCCTGGCAATTTCCAGACGCCTCTGATCGCCATAGCTCAGCGTGCGAGCCTTGAGGTCGGCATACCGGCCAATGCCGACATACTCGAGCAGCTCGTGCGAGCGACGGGCAATGGCGGCCTCTTCTGCCCGGAAACCGGGCGTGCGCAGCACCGCACCCCATACGCCTGATCGGGTTCGACTGTGTCGGCCCACCTTCACGTTTTCAAGTGCTGTCATATCGGCAAACAAGCGAATATTCTGAAAGGTACGGGCAATACCGGCAATAGCGACTTCATGCACCGCACTGGGTTGGTAAGGCCTGCCTGCCAGCTCAAAGGTGCCGCTATCAGGGGCGTAGAGCCCGGTCAATACATTGAAGAAGGTGGTCTTGCCGGCACCATTGGGACCAATCAATCCGTAGACCTGCCCACGTTCAATTTGAATGCCCACATCACTGAGCGCCTGCAGCCCACCAAAGCGCTTGGAGACACCAGTGACTCGGAGAACGGTTTCACCCATCACCATTGGCCTCAGGTGTTCACGGCTTCGGGTTGCGGCTTAGCGCCAGACTTGCCATGCTCGGGCGCTGGCCACAAGCCGCGTGGGCGCATCAGCATGATGCTGATCATGGCCAGCGCAATCAACAACTGGCGCAAGATAGCGGAGTCCAGCCTGCCATCGGTCATGGCCTGCAACGGCCCCGCCACATGGCGCAATACCTCGGGCAGGGCCGCCAGCAGAAGCGCCCCCAGAATCACGCCAGGCAGGTGGCCAATGCCGCCCAGCACCACCATCGCCACGATCATTACCGACTCCATCAGGCTGAAGGACTCGGGCGAGACAAAGCCTTGAAAAGCGGCGAACATGGCGCCCGACACACCGCCGAAAGTGGCCCCCATACCGAAAGCCAGCAACTTGAGGTTGCGGGTGTTGATACCCATGGCCTTGGCCGCAATTTCGTCTTCACGTATCGCCATCCATGCGCGACCAATGCGTGAATTTTCCAGCCGGTGGCAAATGACTACCGAGACGATCACCAGCACCAGAAAGAGGTAGTAATACATGGATACCGAGTTGACGGTGAAGCCAAAGAAGTCATGGCTTTTTCCGAGATCGAATCCAAAAAACTTAATCGAATCAATCTGGTTGATGCCCTTGGGCCCGTTGGTCAGATTGATGGGTCGATCGAGATTGTTCAAAAACACGCGGATGATTTCGCCAAACCCCAGCGTCACGATGGCCAGGTAATCCCCGCGTAACTTCAGCGTAGGCGCGCCCAAGAGCACACCAAACAAGCCGGCCAGCATAGCCGCTGCAGGAATGATGGCCCAGATCGGCAGATGCAGGCCAGCCGGGAAAGCAGCGGCAATCGCCGGAAAGGCTTCAGCCAGATGCGGTGAACCGAGCAGCGCAAACAGGTAGGCACCCACAGCAAAAAACGCCACATAGCCCAGATCAAGCAGACCCGCGTAGCCCACCACGATATTCAGGCCCAGCGCCAGCAAAACATAGAGCAGCGCCATGTCGACGATGCGCACCCAAGCATTGCCTCCCTGCTGCAATACCAGAGGCAGCACCAGCAAAGCCAAAGCAACGATTAAAAAAGTGAGCAGTTTGGGCGGCTTCATGAATATTTTCTAGACGCAGCTTCTCAGGCCCGATCGGCCACACGTTCGCCAAGAAGACCGGAAGGCCGCAGCGTGAGTACGAATATCAGCACGATGAAGGCAAAGATGTCCGAGTACTGGCTGCCCAGAACACCACCTGTCAGGGGGCCAATGTATCCCGCACCGATGGACTCGATCAATCCAAGCAAGATTCCGCCCAGCACCGCTCCGCCCAAATTGCCGATGCCGCCAAACACCGCAGCAGTAAAAGCTTTGAGCCCTGGCAGAAAGCCCATCGTGTGCTGCACCGTGCCATAGTTGGCCGCGTACATCACGCCAGCCAGCGCAGCCAGCACCGCCCCAATGACGAAAGTGGCAGAGATCACTGTATCGGGCCGCACACCCATCAACGCAGCCACGCGCGGGTTCTCGGCAGTCGCGCGCATAGCCCGCCCCAACCGGGTGTAATGCACCAGCCACATGAGTACCGACAACGAGACCGCAGTCGCGCCCAAAATGAAAAGCTGGGTCACGGTGATGACCGCGCCGCCAAGCTGGAAAGGCTCAGCCGGCAACAGCGACGGATAGGGTTTGTAGTTGGGCTTCCAGATGATCATTGCCAGTGTCTGCAACAACAGTGACATGCCAATGGCTGTGATCAGTGGCGCCAGCTTGGGAGCATTGCGCAGCGGCCGGTAGGCAATTTTTTCGATAGCAAAATTGAGTGCGCCGCACACCACACAGGCAATCAGCAGCGAAATCAGCAAGATCAGCCAGCCTGGCGTTCCGGGCATGGCGTCCTGCATCAAACCAATAATGGTCCAGCTCGTCAGCGCGCCGACCATCAGCACCTCACCATGGGCAAAGTTGATCAAATTGATGATGCCGTACACCATGGTGTAACCCAGCGCGATCAGGGCATACATGCTGCCGAGAACCAGGCCATTGATGACCTGTTGCAGGAACACTTCCATAAAAACGAGGCTCCTGGTTGGCAATCAATCGAGATGTGTTTCCCCCAAAACAGGGGTTCAAACAAAGCACGCCGCCGGGCATAAAGTGATGGCGGGGCGAAAGCGTTATGAAATTGTAGCCAGCACACCGTAGCGAGAATCAGGCCAGCAGTTTGATTCGCGCGGGGTTTACCCGCGTCGACCCGGCATTAAAATTCACCCTTTGTGGGCATTTTTCAGCTGCAATTGCCTCAACTTCTCAGCAATCCTGATCTCCAGACCCCGATCAACGGGTCGGTAAAACCCAGGTGCCTGCATGCCCTCTGGGAAATAGTTTTCACCCGCGGCAAAACCGTCCTCTTCGTCATGCGCATAGCGGTAATTTTTGCCATGGTCCATCGTTTTCATGAGCACGGTCGGTGCGTTGCGCAAATGCATAGGTACCGGGCGGGTGCCCTCCTTTTTTACCAGCGCTTTGGCTTCGTTGAACGCCCGGTACACCGCATTGGACTTGGGGGCGACCGCAAGGTAAATCACACACTCTGCCAGGGCCAGTTCCCCTTCGGGTGAGCCCAGGCGCTCGTAGACCTCGGCCGCATCGAGCGCCAGGCGCAATGCCCGCGGGTCGGCCAAACCAATGTCTTCACTGGCCATGCGGATGAGCCGACGCGCCATGTATTTGGGCTCGGCACCGCCGTCGAGCATGCGCATCAGCCAATACAGCGCCGCATCGGGATCAGAGCCGCGCACCGACTTGTGGAGCGCCGAGATGGTGTCGTAAAAAACATCGCCGGCCTTGTCATAGCGGCGCATGCGTTCGCCCAATACCCTGAGCAACCAGGCATCGCTGATCTCGGTCATTCCGCCTGCTGACGGATCGCTGCGGGCAGCCACTTCCAGCGACTCCAACGTGTTGAGCAGCCGCCTGGCATCCCCATCGGCATAGGAAACAAGCCGATCGAGTGCGTCATTTGCTATACTTTTAATAGCTGATAGTGCATGTTTTTCAATGGCTACAGCCACTATTTTCTTTAAATCTGGCTCCTGCAGCGGCTGCAGCACGTAGACTGCGGCGCGGGACAGCAAAGCCGAGTTGACTTCGAATGACGGGTTTTCCGTGGTGGCGCCAATAAAGGTAAACAACCCGCTCTCGACATGTGGCAAAAAGGCATCTTGCTGGCTTTTATTAAACCGATGCACCTCGTCCACAAAGACAATAGCGGGCCGCGTCTTTTCACCGCCCTGAGCACGCCAGATGCTGGCTTGCTCTACGGTCTCGCGGATGTCCTTGATCCCGCCCAGCACGGCTGAAATAGTAATGAAGTGCGCGTCGAAGCTGTGAGCCATCAAGCGGGCAATGGTGGTTTTTCCGACCCCGGGTGGCCCCCACAAAATGCAACTGTGCGGCTGGCCAGATTCAAACGCCACCCGTAGCGGCATGCCCTGCCCGAGCAGGTGCTGTTGACCAATCACTTCACTCAATGACTGGGGTCGCAAACGCTCAGCCAAGGGAATGCTTGGCGGGGTTTTTCTCTTCGGAATGCTCATGGGGTGCCAATAGGGTCAAACAGGCGTTGACCCAAGCTTAACCCGCGCTCGACTCGGACTCGGGACGCTCACTGCCGGCTGAGGTCGCTGCCCGCGGGTGGCTTGAATTGAAAGCTGGCTGCGGCGAGCACAGGGTTGACAACAAACTGGCTAAAGGTCATGACCGAACGCTGGCCGAAGCTGTCGAGAATGTCCAACTCGGCCAGTTCCTGGCCTTTGTCGGTAGCCCTGAAGCCAACACTGATGGTTTGCAACTGGCCGTCTTTGGTTTTGGGTGTGGCCTGCACCCACTGCAGCCCGCCTTTTTCCGGCAGGGCTTTGAGGGTGAAGTCGGCCTGCAGGCCTTTGAGATCTGCCGCCGCCGCAATCACGGCAGCGGGTGTGCCGTTGAGCACCTGCGACAACTTGCGCGACGACACCTGATTGAGGTCCACGTCATGCAGCCAGAGTGTTTGCCCGTCAGAAACAATACTTTGCTCAAACGGCTTTTGATAAACAAATTTAAAACGGTTCGGACGCAAAAATTCAAATGTTCCGCTAGAGGTTTTGGTTTTGGCGACCTGCCCCGCCTTGGCCGGACCCGTCACGACCTGTGCAAACACAGCGCGACCACTTTGAGTGGTTTTGACGAAATTTTCTAGGCTATCCAAGCCTGAAGCCGGCACCTGTTGTGCATAAGATGCTATTGAAAACATAGCGCCTGCAGCCAGCAGCACGCCCCTTGTTTGCCAAGCACGCGCAGCAGGACGAGGTCGCAGCAAGAGGAAAAAGTTCATGGCGATTGGACTGTGGTGAGACTGCAAAGTTCAGTCCGTCTTCATTCCGCACGCGCCGGCACGAGGATGTCGCGCTGGCCGCTGCCTGACATGGCGCTGATCAAACCCGATTTTTCCATGTCCTCCAGCATGCGCGCGGACCGGTTGTAGCCGATCTTGAGGTGCCGCTGCACCAGTGAAATGGAGGCCTTGCGATTTTTGAGCACGATCTCGACTGCCTGGTCGTACATCGGATCTTTTTCATCCCCTTTGCCACCTGACTCGCTTAAATCACCGCCCAGGTCGCCGCCTTCACCATCTACCGTGCCGCCCTCCAGCACACCGTCAATGTAGTTAGGTTCGCCCTGCGCTTTGAGGTAGGCGACTACACGGTGAACTTCGTCGTCACTCACAAAGGCACCGTGTACCCGGATCGGAAAACCGGTACCGCTGGGCATGTACAGCATGTCGCCCATGCCCAGCAAGGCCTCGGCGCCCATCTGGTCCAGAATCGTACGGCTGTCGATTTTGCTGCTCACCTGAAACGACAGACGCGTCGGAATGTTGGCCTTGATCAAGCCGGTAATCACATCAACACTGGGGCGCTGCGTGGCCAGCACCAAATGAATACCGGCGGCACGCGCCTTTTGCGCCAGCCGGGCAATCAGTTCCTCAATTTTCTTGCCGACCACCATCATCAGGTCGGCCAACTCGTCAATCACCACCACGATGTAGGGCAGTCGCTCAAGCGGTTCGGGCTGGTCAGGCGTGAGGCTGAAGGGGTTGTACAAAAATTCGCCCCTCCCCCTGGCTTCGTCAATCTTGGCGTTGTAGCCTGCCAGATTGCGTACGCCCAGCTTGCTCATCAGCTTGTAGCGCTTTTCCATCTCCATCACGCACCAGTTCAGGCCGTGCGCAGCCTGCCGCATATCGGTCACCACCGGCGCAAGCAAATGCGGAATGCCTTCATAAACGCTCATCTCCAGCATCTTGGGGTCAATCAGAAGCAGGCGAACATCGCGCGCATCGGCCTTGTAAAGCAGGCTCAAAATCATCGCATTGATACCCACCGACTTACCGGAGCCGGTAGTCCCGGCCACCAGGCAGTGCGGCATCTTGGCCAGGTCCGCCACCACGGCGTTGCCGCCAATGTCTTTGCCCAGCCCAATCGTCAGCAAAGATTTGGCATCGTTGTAGACCTGCGATCCCAAAATTTCGCTGAGCTTGATGGACTGGCGCCTGGCATTGGGCAACTCCAGTGCCATGAAATTTTTACCGGGAATGGTTTCAATCACGCGTATCGACACTAGGCTGAGGGCTCGCGCCAAATCCTTCGCCAGATTGACCACTTGCGAGCCTTTGACGCCAGTAGCCGGCTCAATCTCGTAACGCGTGATCACCGGGCCAGGTGCGGCCGCCACCACCCGCACTTCAACCCCAAAGTCACGCAGTTTTTTCTCTATCAGTCTCGACGTCATTTCCAGCGTTTCCGGCGCGACGCCTTCCTGCCGCAACAGCGCGCCGTCGAGCAAGTCCACCTGCGGCAGCTTGGAGTCGGGCATTTCAATGAACAGCGGCTTCTGGCGCTCCTTTGCAACGCGTTCACTTTTGGGAATATCAGCCGGTCTGGGCTCGATCATTATCGGTACCGGGTGCTGATCTTCAATGTCGATGCGTTCGCCTTCCAGAGTCGCATCGCGCTCCCGAGAGGCTTTCATGCCCATAGCCAAGTCTTCCGCGATTTCACGCTTTTCACGCCGCGAATCGATGAGGTTCACTATCCATTCGCCCAGCCCCTGGGCGGTGTGTGCCCACGAAAAGCCAAACACCCAGGACACCGCAATCACACCCAGGGCGATCAGGACCAGGCCCGAACCGTCAAAACCCAGCCACTTCACTCCGGCGCTACCCACCAGGTAACCGAGCGCTCCTCCGGCATGGTCAGGAAGCCTGATCTCGAAGCGGTACAAACGGGACCACTCCAGAGCCGTGCTGACGCCGAGTAGAAGCAACAGGGCCAGCCAAAATTTGAGGCGACTGGCATGCAGTGGTCCGGGGTTGGGCACGGGCTCGCCGCGCAACCAGCGCGCCAGTGAGGCGAGCCAGCCGCGCAAGCCGGCTGCGAGCACCCACCAGACCGAAAAGCCGAGTAAAAAATAACTGGCGTCCGCCAGCCATGCGCCAAGTCGCCCGCCCCAATTACGGGTAACGGCTGATGC
>JANOLL010000389.1:0-4453 GCA_031419775.1 Polaromonas sp.
TGCATGGTGATTTTCATCAACCAGATCCGCATGAAGATCGGCGTGATGTTCGGCTCGCCTGAAACCACCACCGGCGGCAACGCGCTGAAGTTTTACGCCTCGGTGCGCCTGGATATTCGCCGCATCGGCTCCATCAAGAAAGGTGATGAAGTCATCGGCAACGAGACGCGCGTGAAGGTGGTGAAAAATAAAGTTGCATCACCGTTCAAGACAGCGGAGTTCGACATCTTGTACGGCGAAGGCATCAGCCGGCTCGGTGAGGTGCTCGATTTGGGCGTTGCCGGTCACATCGTTGAAAAAGCGGGCGCCTGGTATGCCTTCAACGGTGAAAAAATCGGCCAGGGCCGTGACAACTCGCGTGAATTTCTGAAAGAAAACCCCGAACTCGCCATCGAGATCGAAAACAAGGTGCGGGAGTCACTGGGCATTCCGCCGGTGCAGGTGGCGGGCAGCGTCGATGCAGTACCTGCTGATAAAGCGCCCAAAGCCGAAAAGACCGAGAAGGCCGAAAAACCGGTTAAGGCCGCGGTCTGACCAGATTTTGATGCAAAACAAGGCTCTAGCCCAATTAATATGCCTGCTAGCTGCTATCAAAAATATAGTGTTTGCAGCGCGTTGAACCGACCTGAGATGGAAACCCCCACAAACCTGCCAGCGACCCAGCCGGCTTCGCGGGCGGGTTTTGGCCTGTCACTCAAGGGCCGGGCACTGCGCTACCTGGCTGCGCGGGAACATTCGCGCGCCGAGCTGGAGCGCAAGCTTGCGCCGCACGAAGAAACGCCAGGCCAGTTGGCTCAAGTACTGGACGAACTAGCGGCGAAAGACTTCATCAGCGAGGCCAGGCTGGTGGAGTCAGTCATCAACCGCAAGGCAGCCCGCTTTGGGGCCGCACGCGTGCGCCATGAGCTGCTTGGCAAGGGTCTGGGGGCTGAACTGGTCGCCGACGCGATGGATGGCCTTAAAGCGACTGAGCTGGCGCGTGCACGAGAGGTCTGGCGCCGAAAATTCGGCGAGCCGGCAGCGGACGCCACCGGCCGCGCCAAACAGATGCGTTTTCTGGCGGCTCGGGGTTTTGGCGGCGACGTGATACGCCGTGTGGTGTCATCGACCGACGAGGACTGAAGGCGGCCTGGTGCGCAGGATATCAGCCAAAATAGGCTGCAGCCCAATAAAATCGGGCGTAAACAGCTCCTAAATGAATAGCGACAGAAGGTGCCGGTTGTCCTTCCCCTGCCGGCAGGTGCCGCGGGACTGGCTTCGCCAGACCGCATGCGCAGCGGCCCCCTCGGGGGGCAGGGAGCTACACGCAGTGAGCGACCGTGGGGGCTATATCCCTAACATCAGCTTGAGGTTCTGGACAGCCGCGCCGGACGCACCCTTGCCCAGGTTGTCGAGTCTTGCCACCAGCACGGCGTGACGGTAGGTTTCGTTGCCGAAAACCCGCAACTCCATCTTGTTGCTGTCGTTCAGTGCCAGGGCATCGAGCTTGCCAGAGGGTGGTGCCGACTCGACCGTCACCCATTGACTGCCCGCGTAATGCTTTGCCAGCACCTCATGAAGCCGCGCTGCAGTCGGCTGGCCAGGTAACAAATCCAGGTGCAGCGGCAACTGCACCAGCATGCCCTGATTGAAGTTGCCTACCGAAGGAATGAACACCGGCCGGCGTGAGAGCCCGGTGTATTTCATGATTTCCGGTAGATGTTTATGTTCTAGCATCAGGCCGTAAAGCTCAAACAAGGGGGCTGTGCCGGCTGCGTAAGCCTCGATCATCTGCCGGCCCCCACCGGAGTAACCGCTCACAGCCGGCAAGCTCAGGGGAAAGTTGGCGGGCAAGATGCCGGCATCGACCAGCGGCCGAATCAGCGCAATCGCGCCGGTGGCATAGCAGCCAGGGTTGGCGACCCGCTCTGCGGCAGCGACCGCTTGACGCTGACTGGCGGTCAGTTCCGGGAAACCATAGGCCCAGCCCGGCGCAGTGCGATGAGCCGTCGATGCGTCAATGATCTTGGGCTTTTTGCCGGGCAGGCTGTCCATCATGGCGACAGATTCCCGCGCTGCGTCATCGTGCAGGCACAAAATTACCAGATCGACCTGCGCCATCAAGTTTCGCTTGGCCGCTGCATCCTTGCGCAATTCGGGCGCAATGCTGACCAGCTCGATCTCCGGCATGGCCTGCAGCCGTTCGCGAATCTGCAGGCCCGTGGTGCCAGCTTCTCCGTCAATAAAAATAGCATGCATACAAACTTCCAAGTAAACGGGTTGTCCGGAGAAGCGACGCCCAAGACGCGTGAAAAGTTGGTGCGTTGCAGCATGATACAGTTCCCGGTGCTGTTTTAAAGGGTCGCAACAAGGCTGGCAGGCGGCTGCATCACCTGTTCATTTAGCTAGAACCAGGCCCCTCTTTTACTGAATTCTGAAAGTTTTCATGAAAATTCACGAGTACCAGGGCAAGGAAATCTTGCGTCGTTTTGCAGTGCCCACCCCTCGCGGCATTCCGGCATTCACGGTGCAGGAGGCTGTGGAAGCAGCACAAAAGCTGGGTGGCCCGGTATGGGTGGTCAAGGCCCAGATACATGCAGGTGGTCGTGGCAAGGGCGGTGGCGTCAAGCTGGCACGCAGCATTGACGAAGTCAAAAAACTCGCAGGTGAAATTCTGGGCATGCAGCTGATCACGCACCAGACCGACGCCAAAGGCCAAAAAGTTCGCCGCCTCTTGATTGAAGAAGGCGCCGATATCAAAAAAGAATACTACGTGTCAGCCGTGACGGATCGTGCGACGCAAAAGGTAGCGTTCATGGCCTCCAGCGAAGGCGGCATGGACATCGAGGAAGTCGCCCACGCCACCCCCGAGAAAATTATCAAGGTGTTCGTTGATCCCGCTGTAGGTCTGACCGATGCACAGGCGAAAGAACTGGCCGACGGAATGACGGTTCCTCCGGGCTCCACGGTTCAGTGTGTAGAGGTGCTAAAAAAGCTCTACAAGGTTTACATGGACACCGATGCGAGCCTGGTGGAAATCAATCCCATGGTGCTGGAGGGAAATGGCAACATCAAGGCACTGGACGCCAAGTTCAACTTTGATGCCAACGCGTTATTCCGTCACCCTGAAATCGTCGCCTTCCGCGACCTGGATGAGGAAGATCCAGCCGAAGTTGAGGCCAGCAAGTTTGACTTGGCCTACATCAGCCTGGACGGCAACATCGGCTGCCTAGTCAATGGCGCCGGTCTGGCCATGGCGACCATGGACACCATCAAGCTTTTCGGCGGCGAGCCGGCCAACTTTCTGGACGTCGGCGGCGGTGCTACGGCAGAAAAAGTCACCGAAGCCTTCAAGATCATGCTGAAGAACCCTGAAGTCAAGGGCATTCTGGTCAACATTTTCGGTGGCATTATGAAGTGCGACACCATCGCCGACGGCGTCATCGCCGCCTGCAAGGCCGTGAACCTCTCCGTGCCGCTGGTTGTCCGCATGAAAGGCACCAACGAAGACTTGGGCAAGAAGATGCTGGCCGATTCAGGCCTGCCCATCATCGCTGCAGACACCATGGCCGACGCCGCGATGAAAATCGTCGCCGCCGTCAAATAAGCCCGGAGCCAAGAACATGTCCATCTACATCAATAAAAACACCAAAGTCATCACCCAGGGCATTACCGGCAAGACCGGCCAGTTCCATACCCGCATGTGCCGCGACTACGCCAACGGAAAAGCCGCCTTTGTCGCCGGGGTGAACCCCAAGAAAGCCGGCGAAGACTTTGAAGGCATCCCGATTTTCGCCAATGTGACCGACGCCGCCGCGGCCACAGGGGCAACCGTATCGGTGATTTACGTACCGCCAGCCGGCGCCGCTGCCGCTATTTGGGAAGCCGTAGAAGCCAACCTGGACTTGGCGATTTGCATCACCGAAGGCATCCCGGTGCGTGACATGCTGGAAGTGCGCAATCGCATGAAGGCCAAGGAAGCTGCCGGTGGCAAGCGCACGTTGTTGCTCGGGCCTAATTGCCCTGGCTTGATCACACCCGAAGAAATCAAGATTGGCATCATGCCTGGTCACATCCACCGTAAGGGACGGATTGGCGTGGTGAGCCGATCCGGCACGCTGACCTATGAAGCCGTCGCCCAGCTGACAGAAATCGGCTTGGGACAGTCGAGTGCCGTCGGCATTGGCGGCGACCCGATCAATGGCCTGAAGCACATCGACGTGATGCGCGCTTTCAATGAAGACCCCGACACTGACGCCGTCATCATGATCGGCGAAATCGGTGGCCCCGATGAAGCCGAAGCCGCTCAGTGGTGCAAGGCCAATATGAAAAAGCCGATTGTTGGCTTTATCGCCGGCGTCACGGCCCCCGCTGGCAAGCGCATGGGTCACGCAGGCGCACTGATTTCCGGTGGCGCCGACACGGCAGATGCCAAGCTGGAAATCATGGAAGCCTGTGGCTTTACTGTGACCCG
>JANOLL010000390.1:0-2653 GCA_031419775.1 Polaromonas sp.
AAAAGGTGCTCAAGCCGCAAATAGGTGCGTATGCGTTCGTTAAATGGGTACTCGTAAAGGATCACGGCGCAGTCTTTATCGGCTCATTGCTTAAGTCAGGGCATCATAGCCCGAAGCGACGGGCGAGCTGCCTCACCAGCACCTCCAAAGCATCCACCGGCAGGCCGTCGTTGTAAAGGCATGTATCGGCTGCGGCGCGGCGCTGTGCGCGGCTGGCCTGCCCCGCTATGATTTTTTCAACAGCCTCTGGCGCCCAGCCATTACGCAAGCAGACCCGGTCGATTTGAGTGACTTCCCTGCAGTCCACAACCAGGACCTGATCAAGTTTCTGACGCCATCGCCCCGATTCAACCAGCAAAGGAATATCGAAGACCATGCAGGCGCTTCCCAGCGTCGCGGCGCGTTCGGCCTGGCGCGCTGCCTCTTGGCTCACCAGAGGGTGAATGATGGACTCCAGTTGCTGCCGGACAGTGGCGTCGCTGAATGCCCGGCTCCGCATGAGCTCACGGTCCATCGCACCGTCAGGCGAGATGGCTTGCGGGCCAAACTGCAAGGCGATTAAAGAGATGGCCGCGCCACCGGGCCCTGTGAGCTGCCTGGAAATCGCATCGGCATCGATCAGCACGGCACCGCAATCGACCAGCATGCGGGCCACCGTGCTTTTGCCGCTGCCAATTCCGCCAGTAAGCCCTACACGCTGACCCTGCTGTCCCTGCATCGCTTCACAAGCCGGCGAGGCGGAGGATTGACTGCGGCCCGAAGATCATGGCGGTGAATCCGGCACCCGCCAAAAACGGCCCGAACGGCACGTATCCGCCATCACGCAAGCCGCTGGTGAATTTCATGGCAATCCCGATGACTGCCCCGATCACGGAGGCCATCAGGATGACGGGCACCAGCGCCGACCAGCCAAACCAGACGCCGAGGGCCGCGAATAATTTGAAGTCGCCGTAGCCCATGCCCTCCTTGCCGGTTGCCAATTTGAAGGCCCAATACACCAGCCACAGCGACACATAGCCGGCAACCCCTCCCCACAAGGCATCTTGCAAGGAAACCGCAGGATTCCATTGCAGCGCAGCGACGATCAGCCCAGCCCATAGCAACGGCAAGGTGATGTCATCGGGCAGCAAGGTGGTGTCCCAGTCGATCACAGCCAGGGTCAGCAAAGCCGCTGAAAATCCACACCACACCAGAGCCGTCACCGACGCCCCCCAACGCCAGACACAATAAACGAACAAAGCTCCGGTTGCGAGTTCAACCAGCGGGTAGCGCAGTCCGAATGGTGCACCGCATGCTGCGCACCGGCCTCTCAAAAAAAGATAGCTGGCGACTGGAATGTTTTCGTACCATCGAATGGCATGTCCGCAGCCGGCGCAGCGCGAGCGCGGCACCAGAAGATTGAAGCGTTCGACGGCTGTATCTGGCGAAGTGGCGTCGCCTGCCGTACTGAAAAACTCGGCGCATTCCGCAGCCCATTGCCGCTCCATCATTTTCGGCATGCGGTAGATCACAACATTGAGAAAGCTGCCGATCAGCAAACCGATGATTCCTGCCATCGAGGCCAGGACCTCGCGCGGCAACTCGCCCAGCATCAAACGACTTGGCCCAACTTGAAAATAGGCAGATACATCGACACCACGATGCCGCCAATAAGCGTTCCCAAAAACACGATGATGATGGGTTCCATCAAGCTCGAAAGACCCGCCACCATCTCGTCAACCTCGGCCTCATAAAAATCAGCCGCCTTGCCCAACATATGGTCGATGGAACCCGACTCTTCACCGATCGCACACATCTGAAGCACCATGGTCGGAAACAGGTTGGCGTTGGTCATGGCAGAGGTCAAACTGGTTCCAGTCGAGACTTCCTGCTGAATTTTTTCGGTGGCGTCAGCGTAGAGCGAATTACCCGATGCGCCGCCAACCGAGTCAAGCGCTTCAACCAACGGAACGCCGGCAGCAAACATGGTGGACAAGGTCCGGGTCCAGCGGGCAATACACGATTTTTCAATCAGGGCGCCAAACACCGGCACCTTGAGCAGCACGCGGTCCATGAACTTTTGCATCTTCTCGTTGCGCTGCCAGGCCTGAAAGAAAAAGTACAAGGACCCGCCGATACCGCCGAAAATCAACCACCAGTACGCGACAAAAAATTCACTGATGGCGATCACCAGCAGGGTAGGTGCCGGCAAATCGGCCCCAAAGGAAGAAAACACTTCCTTGAAGGCCGGAATCACAAAAATCATGATCACCGCCACCACCACAAAGGCCACCACCACCACCGAGATGGGATACATCAGGGCCGATTTGATTTTGGACTTGATGGCCTCGGTTTTTTCCATGTAGACCGCCAGTCGGTCCAGCAGGGATTCAAGGATACCGGCGGCCTCACCGGCCTCAACCAGGTTGCAGTAGAGCGCGTTGAAGTAAAGCGGGTACTTGCGAAATGCCGCGCTCAGGGAGGTACCGGTTTCAACGTCGGTGCGTACATCGTTGAGCAATTTGGTCACGCTGGCGTTGGGGTTGCCGCGCCCGACAATGTCAAATGACTGCAGCAAGGGGACGCCGGCCTTCATCATGGTCGCCAGCTGACGCGTGAAAATCGCAATGTCCTTGGGCTTGATCGACTTGCCCGAGCGCATGCGGCGCTTCTT
>JANOLL010000391.1:0-2859 GCA_031419775.1 Polaromonas sp.
GGCGATATGCTGGGGGGTCAGGTTGACATTGTTCTTGGCGAAGATATAAGTCGAGCCATTTGGCATCAAGCCCATCAGGCGGTCACCAAATCCGAATTCATCGGCCACGCCGCCGCCGTCTTCGCAGAGCAGTAAGCCGCCTCGCGGGCTGACGGTGATGTTGTCGGGGTTGTTGCCGGCGATCGAGCTGCCAGAAACGAAAACCGCTTTCAGACGCATCGTCGCAAGATCGAGCTCCCATACCGCGCCGTCACCGCGTCCGGGCCGCCCGCCGGAGTCCCGGCCGGTGGAGGTGTCGACAAAGAACATTTTCTGGTTGAAGTACCACGCCCCCTCGCCGCGGCTCATGCGGAGCGCGCCCTGGCTAAAGGCCTGCACAAACGGGCCAGCAGCCAGGCCAGAGGCGTCGGGCACAAAATAAGCTTGGGGATCGGCATCAGGATTGGTGATGGTGACCCATTCGAGATCGTGGGCATCACCCAAGGTTGCGGTGATCAAACTTTTTTGTGGATGGCCCTTAACGCGTGCGGCCTGCAGGGTGCCGCCCCGGGCCAGGGATCCGGCCTGCTGGCTGGTATCCGACGGAATGAAGCGGTACAGGCCTGACTTGTTGCGGTCGTCCTGCGTCAGGTAAACGATGCTGGTTGCGGGATCGACCGCGACAGCCTCATGCTGGAAGCGGCCCATGCCGACGATCGGCTGACCGGACGTCATCATGGGATCGGCTGTGACCTCGAACACATAGCCGTGCTTTCTGCCGCCCTGCGCGGTGCGGTCAGCAATGGTTTCTTCGCAGGTCAGCCAGGTACCCCATGGCGTGACGCCGCCAGCGCAGTTGACCAGCGTCCCGCCCAAACTGGGGATCGTCACGGCAGGCTCGGATGCGCCATGACGGAAAATGATGTTGGTGGTGCCGCCCTGCACCGCGCTGCTGTCGTACTGCGCGCGCGCGCCGATGACGTCGGTACCGGCACCGCGCTCGTGGTTGCGGATCAGCACGATCTCAGGTCCTCTCGCGCCGTTGCGCTCGGCGACGACAGCCATGCCGTCGTGCGAGCCCGGCGTCGGCTGGCCGTTGGACATCAGATCGCCCGTCCATGACAGGCTGCGGTAGTTGAATCCGGCCGGCAG
The DNA here is from genome assembly GCA_031419775.1 of Polaromonas sp. Lineage (GTDB taxonomy): Bacteria > Pseudomonadota > Gammaproteobacteria > Burkholderiales > Burkholderiaceae_C > Polaromonas. The sequence goes on from JANOLL010000391.1 coordinate 1,132, forward strand.
TTGCAACAGCTCAAGGCCGGTCGCCATGTCTTTGGTCGGACGGATCGGCCCGTAGGGTCCGACGATGGACGAAGCGGCGGGCTGTGCCGCGTCGGCACGCTGCGCCGCAAACGCCTGCAGCGTACCGACAAAAGGAATGGCGGCTGCAGCGGTGCTGCCTTTCAAAAGACTGCGACGGGAAGAATTCAAAGTGTCTTGCATGGGAGCCTCTTTCATGGGTTGTGGGAAAGACCCGAGGCAGTAAAACGTAGAAATATGACGTCGATGTGAATTAGGGTGAAATTGGCTGCAATCGAAACACCTTGAAACAAATGGCGTAACCATCGGAAGTTAATTGCGACTGGGGCGCAGACTTGACCACAAAAAACAACAAGAGACGCACTGGGTGACTCAGTAAGGCGTTCAAGACACGGCTAAAGAACTTCTCCTACACCTGGCCAAAGCCGAATGTCTTATAGTTAGACCCACAAGCAACGGTCTGGGCGATCCCGTCAGGGGCTGTCAGGAATCCGGAACGCTTGAACTCTCATAAAGGTGGATCGTATGAAATCAAACTATTTTGTCTCTACAGCTGCTTGCGTGCTGTCGCTCGCTGCACTGACCGCTTGCGGAACCAATCCGACCAATGCACAAATTGGTACCGCCACCGGCGCTGTCGTTGGCGGCGTGGTCGGTAATGCGGTTCTGGGCGGCACATTGGGTACCGTGGGTGGAGCAGCCGCAGGCGCTTTGATCGGTAACGAAGTCGGCAAAAAAAGGTAAATTGCCAGGGCGCGCCAATTACGAGCGTTCAGCGCTCTTTTTTGGTTGGCCCACCTGACTAAAATCCGCGCAAGGTTTTTACCTTGACAAAAAAAGGCGGCCTGCTGAAGATTCAGCAGGCCGCTTTTTTAGTGTCCCGCAGCAATTGGCTCGCTGCGGGCTGGTCGCTTGAACTACTTGGCAGCGACTGCGTCAGTTCCGGCCTTGGCGACAACGCCATCCTGCTCGGCACTTCCGCCTGACACGCCAATCGCACCAATGATTTTTCCGTCCACAACCATAGGTACGCCACCTTCAACCGCATTGGCATTGCGCAGGGTCAGCACTCGCAATCCAGCGCCGCCCCCTGCCAGCACGTCCTGAAAAGCCTTGGTTGGGCGACGGTACAGGGCAGAAGAGACTGCCTTGTCCTGGGCAACCGCAATGCTGCCAATCTGCGTGTTGTCCATGCGTTCAAACGCCATCAACTGGCCGGCCGTGTCGACCACTGCTACCGCCATCGGTATATTGAGCTTGCGCGCTTCAGCGATGGCAGCCGCCAGGCCCTTGCGAGCCTGCTCAGCATTCACATTGGCACCGTACTGAGGCACTTGCGCCAGTGCGGTACCGGCGAGGCACCACAGGGCAAGACCAGTTATCAGGGAAATGGTTCGAGTCATCATTTTTTTATCTCCGTCATAGTGGGTTAGGTGTACTCGCTGAGCCGTCCAAGATGTGGGCACGCCCCGAGTCGAAGCGCAGTCTATCACCGCACTATCAAACCGGGTAAATCAGCGAATTGAGCACCATCTCGCTGTCGTACACGGCAAGACGTGATTTGAATTTCAGCACACCGTCGACCCGCACCAGTTCATCGATATAACGACCGACGTTGTAGACCTCGCTGACGCTGCCAGGCTTGGTACGAAATACCGCATAGCTGACCTCGGCCTTGACCGCGTCACCGTCATGCCAGAGGATGCGTGC
>JANOLL010000392.1:0-4662 GCA_031419775.1 Polaromonas sp.
GCCGATTGCGTGAAGTTCACGTATACCGGATTGATTTGCTGAATCACCGCCAGCTGTGTGGCTTCGCCCTGCCCCACCAGCGCGCCCTCGGTAACCAGAGCTCTGCCAATTCGGCCGGAAATGGGCGCGGTCACCGTTGCAAATGCCAGGTTGATACTGCTGGTTTGAACATTCGCCTTGGCCACGGCCACATCGGCCTCTGCCTGCTTTTGCGCCGCGCTCGCGTTGGCGTATTCCTGCTTGCTGACAGCGTTGGCCTCCACCAACGTTTTATAACGCTCTGCCAGCAGGGTTGTCTGAGCCACATTGGCCTCGGCCCGCGCCTGGCCCGCCCTGGCGCTGGCGACCAGCGCAGAGTAGGGGGCAGGGTCAATGGCAAAAAGACTCTGACCGGCCCGGACATCACTGCCTTCCCGAAACAAGCGCTTTTGCAATATGCCGGCGACCCGGGCTCTGACCTGCGCGATTCGGGACGCTTCCAATCGCCCTGGTAATTCGGTGACCAGTCCAACATCGGCCAGACTGACCATGACCACACCGACTTCTGCGGCAGGCGCAGCAGCCCCTGCAGCCGGCGTGCCAGAACTGTCGTTTTTGCCGCAGCTCACGATGAACAAGGAGATCAACGCGACCATGAAAAAAAGCAGAAAAGGCTGACGCGCAAAAACTCCTTCTGAACCGGTTTTCGGCGCCGAGGCCGGCAAATCGTTCGGACTGTGTGCATCCCTTGACATAGAGCGTCCTTTAGACAAAGAGGGGGTTCTAACGAAAAACAAAGAAGCCAGAGCGGGCATACAGCCAAAAAACCTTCAAACTTGGCTTGAGATTAAGGGTTTTTCCCAGCTTTTTATTTTACATACATTGATGAATGTATGTTTATGATGCCGACCAGCATTCCTGAAAGGCCGCTTTGGTTCGCCGCACAAAAGAAGACGCCCTCGCTACACGGCACAGCTTGCTGGACGCTGCAGAAGTACTTTTTCAGTCGCGGGGCGTATCACGTACCTCACTCAACGACATCGCCAGACAGGCAGGGACCAGCAGGGGCGCCATTTATTGGCATTTTCAGGACAAGGCTGACCTGTTCAACGCCATGATGGAGCGGGTGACGCTCCCTCTGGAGCAAGCGTTTGAGAACATCGGGCTAGGCCTGAAAAGTCCCCCGCTGGAACAGATCAGGCAGGCGATGCACCAGGCACTGCATCGGATCGCCACAGATGATCAGACGCGCAGGGTGCTTGAAGTGGCGACTCAAAAAGTGGAATACATCGACGAGTTGCAGGCTGTCCGGTCACGTCATATTCGTGTGCGCAGCGAATTCCTGGCGCATGTCGAACAGGGTTTGAATCGGTCGGCTGAAAGTCAGGCATTGAGCCTGCCGGTACCATCTGCCAGCGCGGCGCAGGGACTGCATGCATTGGTAGACGGCCTGATTCAGAACTGGTTGCTCGATCCCCATGCATTCGACCTGATCGCAGAAGGCCAAAAAGTGGTCAATGTTTACTTGACAGGCTTAGGTTTCAAATTCACGGTTGACCTTACCCAAGCCTAGCGTCAATGCAGATGGCGCGGCTTGCGCCCGCCGCCATGCCCCACTCCGCCCGAAGGACCACCCAAACCCCTTGGCGGCTTTCCGAGCTGCATCGAGCTTGCGAGTGCGTCGAAGCGCTGCGCGAATAACTTATCGATAGCGGCCACCACTTCACCCAGCTCAGAGCCGTCAAAGTGACGCTCCATCAAACCCACAGTATCTTGCACCAGGAGGTTGCGCTGCACCTGCATGATGGCAGCGGGGGTTGGGCCGACAAAATACATCACGAAATCGTCGCGTGCGTCGTCACCTTCGCCTTGTTCCTCGTCATCGTCGAAGTCAGCATCATAAAAAGTTACCTCAATCGGTGCACCCTCTTGTGCCAGCTCATTCAGACCCATGCACATCTCGTCCAGTGCATGCCGAAAATCCTCATCGCCGGGAACTGTCCAGCACATGAGCAACATATGTTTGAGCACATCGAAACGAATGCCCGGCTCTTCTTCATAGGTACTTTCCGCAGCATCGGGCAGGGATTTGGCACCTGAATATTTCCAGAGCGGCCTGAGTGCATCCTGTATCTGCTCGAACGTGACGTCGTCGCGCAGCGGTATTTCGCCGTGCACATGAATTTCAAAGGGGGTGTTGTAACTCGCCATAAAAACATCTTAACAAGTTGTGGGGGGCTCCAGCATGCGGCGCTGGCGGTTAATGCTGTCCCTCCACACCTGACAGGTCGGGCGATTGGTGCCTGGGACGGGAATCGAACCCGTACGCCCGCTATTCACGAAGCGGCGGATTTTAAGTCCGCTGTGTCTACCTATTTCACCACCCAGGCCAGCGCTGATTGTCGAACATAAACGTGGCGCATAGCTTGAAGCGTGGAAAACCCATAAGCTTTGGAGAGCCGCATCAGCAATGGATAACTCACTGCGGGTTTTGATGGAGGCGCGGGCCGGAGTCGAACCGACCTACTCGGATTTGCAATCCGGTACATAACCGCTTTGTTACCGCGCCGTTTCCTGTCTGCTGCGTAATCCGACCCGCCAAACCTCTGAGGTTTTCACAAATCCCTCCAATGAAAAAGGACAGCATTTTGAAGTGCTGCCCTTTAAATTGGAGCGGGAGAAGAGTCTCGAACTCTCGACCTCAACCTTGGCAAGGTTGCGCTCTACCAACTGAGCTACTCCCGCGATTACAGCCTCAAATTATAGCGCAATTATCAGCGTGCTATTTTCACTTCGTGCAAGTCAGTCAATGTTTGACTGCGCCAGGAATTTCAGCGGGTGCCACAGCAGCCGCAACAGAGGCAGACATCGCCATTTCTTCTTCGGTCAACGGCACAGGCTGGCGCTCGAGAGCAAGCTGCAACACCTGGTCAATCCATTTCACTGGAATGATTTCCAGACCACTTTTGACATTGTCCGGAATTTCCTGGAGGTCCTTAGCGTTTTCTTCAGGGATCAGCACCGTTTTGATACCGCCGCGCAACGCAGCCAGAAGCTTCTCCTTCAACCCGCCAATTGCAGTGACCTCCCCACGAAGCGTGATTTCGCCCGTCATGGCCACCTCGCCCCGAACCGGTATGCCGGTCATGGCAGAAACAAAAGCTGTGGTCATCGCTGCGCCGGCACTGGGTCCATCTTTGGGCGTCGCTCCATCAGGCACGTGGATATGAATGTCGCGCTTCTCGAACATTTCATCTTTGATCCCAAGCGTTTTGGAACGACTCCGCACCACTGTCCGAGCCGCTTCAACCGACTCCTTCATCACATCGCCCAGCGATCCCGTGCGCGTGATCACGCCTTTACCCGGCATCATCGCCGCCTCAATCGTCAGCAAATCACCGCCTACTTCGGTCCACGCCAAACCAACAACCTGGCCGACCTGATTTTTTTGCTCTGCCCGACCGTAATCAAATTTGCGTACACCTAGAAACTCGTTGAGGTTATCGGGCGTCACCACTACCTGTGGGCTCATTTTCTTGAGTTGAATACCCTTGACCACTTTGCGACATATCTTGGAAAGCTCACGCTCGAGCGAGCGCACCCCTGCTTCTCGCGTGTAGTAACGCACGATGTCGCGTACTGCCTGCTCTTGGATTTCGAGTTCTTCAGCTTTTACGCCGTTATTTTTGACCTGTTTGGGCAACAGGTAGCGCATGGCAATGCTTGTTTTCTCGTCTTCGGTGTACCCCGACAGACGAATCACTTCCATCCTGTCCAGCAATGCTGGTGGGATATTCATGGAATTGGACGTTGCCACAAACATCACGTCACTCAGATCGAAGTCGACCTCCACGTAATGGTCGCCAAAAGTATGGTTCTGCTCCGGATCTAAAACTTCCAGCAGGGCGCTGGAGGGATCGCCCCGGAAGTCTGTGCCCAGTTTGTCGATTTCGTCGAGCAAGAAAAGCGGGTTCCGGGTACCCGCTTTCGACAGGCTCTGCAAAACCTTGCCAGGCAGCGCGCCGATATAGGTGCGGCGGTGCCCCCGGATTTCAGCTTCGTCGCGCATGCCACCTAGGGCCATGCGAACATACTTGCGCCCTGTGGCCTTGGCAATCGATTGCCCCAGCGACGTTTTTCCTACGCCCGGAGGACCCACCAGGCAAAGAATAGGCGCCTTCAACTTGTCGACACGCTGTTGAACGGCGAGATACTCAACAATTCGGTCCTTGACTTTTTCAAGACCGTAGTGGTCTTCATTAAGAACATTTTCGGCATTGACCAGATCGTGCTTGATCTTGGTTTTCTTGGTCCACGGCAGCCCTGTCAGCACGTCTATATACGTCCGCACCACTGTGGCTTCAGCCGACATGGGCGACATCAATTTGAGCTTTTTCAGCTCACTCTCGGCCTTTTTGAGCGCCTCTTTTGGCATCTTTGCAGCTTTAATCTTCTTTTCGATCTCTTCAATGTCCGCGCCCTCTTCACCTTCGCCCATTTCTTTCTGTATGGCCTTGACCTGCTCGTTCAAATAAAAGTCGCGTTGGTTCTTTTCCATCTGCCGCTTGACGCGACCGCGAATTTTTTTGTCGACATTCAAAATGTCAACCTCACGCTCAATTTGCTCAAACAGGTTTTCCAGGCGCTCTTTGATGCCTGATAGAGCCAGCACGGCCTGTTTGT
>JANOLL010000393.1:0-6600 GCA_031419775.1 Polaromonas sp.
TATGGGCAACTGCAGCACTTTGCGCGATACCTCAAGGCCATCACCGCGCGGCTCGACAAGTACCGAGCAGACCCGGCTCGGGACGCGGCCCGTCTGGCCGAATTGAAGCCACAGGATCAGCGCTACTGGCGGCTGGTGGCCGAGCGCAAGGGCGCTACCGATGCGCGCATGCAGGAGTTTCGCTGGCTGCTCGAGGAACTGCGCGTGAGTTTTTTTGCGCAGGAGCTGCGCACACCCCAGCCGGTCAGCATCAAACGGTTAGAAAAGGCATGGGCTCAACTGAACAGTTGAGCCCATGCCTTTCAGTGAAGGCTAACAATTGCTGAAGGCTTGTTACGCCGGAGCTAAAAAGCCTGGCAACAACTGATGAATTGAGCGGCTAAAAAAAAGCCGTGCAGTCTGCACGGCCTTGTTGCTAAAAGTAGAGAGTCGCCTAGATGCGTCCCATCAATAGCAGAACCACCAGGATCAGCACAACCAGACCGATTCCACCGCTCGGCCCGTAACCCCAACTGCGACTATGACCCCATGTTGGCAAAGCGCCCACGAGAATCAGGATGAGAACGATGAGGACGATGAGCGATAGTGACATGGAAATTCTCCTGCAGTGATTGCTCAAGTCTGGTCCCGCAGCAGGCAATAGCCGCTAGGCGCAAGGCTTGTTGAATCGTCAGGAAGCACCTACAGTTTGGCGCACTACTTACATTTTGGCGGGAACGTGACAGGCAGCATTAGGCAGTCGAACAGCAAACTGCACGTACTTGGTCGATTCCGCGGGGCCGCTGGCAAGGGGCCAGCGCACAACAGGGGTCGCCTCTGCAGGTGCACCAGCGTTTTGGTCCAGTACGTAAAGCGCGCCATGTTTTACGATATCGGCTGAATCGACCCAGGGTGTCGCCAATGAACTGGTGTACACCACCGGAAATTCCCGGGCAAAAGCCGACACCAGGCCAGCTTCAAAATCACCCGCAACGATACGCAGGGGGCAGGCAGTCAGGCTCTTCCAATGCGCAACAGCAGCGTCCGACATGCGCCGGGCGGGATAGGCCGAGTCTGCCCGGCGCTCCGACAGCACATTGCTGGGGTCGCTTTGTTTGTTGGCGTAGTACGTCAGACCGATGGCATGAACCAGCAGCGCTGAAGCCATCAGATTTTTCGGCCGCAAGGCTGGACTGTTGATCCAGCGCCAGGCAATCCACATCGACAGGAACTGAAAAATTTGCACACCCCAATGGTTTCGCAAGACGCTACCGGTGATCAGCGACATGACCACCAACAGCAGGGCGGGGCCCCACACCAGAGCCCACATCCAAATTTTGATCTCGCGTGGGTCAAACCAGGCAGGACCACTTTCAGCTTGCGGGACCGGGTGGACAGGCTGCGACGTGGCCGCGCCGCGCGCCAAGCGTGCCAGCCCGACAGACAGGCCTAGGGACAAGCCAAGGGCCAGCAGTTGGGGGAAGACCATGCGAATCTGGTTGACGATAAAGGTCAGAATCCATGAGAGCCGGCGCAGCACCCCGCCCGATTCCAATGCCGTTGAAGCGTAGTGCAGCGAGGGAAACTGGTTGACGATGGACCAGTAAAGATGTGGGGCCAGCAACAGCGCACAGACCAACAAGGCCAGCGTCATTTTTCGCGCCAGATACGCCACTCGGGATCGACCGACCAGCAGCACCACCACAACCAGAGCGGCCAGAGGCAGGGCAGCCTGGTACTTTGCCAGCATCGCGAATCCGGCGAAAGCGCCGCTGACCATCCACCATGCGGTGCCGAAGCGGGAGCCCAGGGCACGCATGACGCTGTAGGTGGTGGCCGCCAGGCACATCACGAGTACGGTGTTGTGGTTGTAAATTTCTGCTGAAACGCTGAAGGACTGCTGCAAACCCCACAACACAATGGTGGCGTTGGCAACGCGCGTTCCGCACAGATGCTGAGCAATCAACCAGGTCAGCACGCCGGTCACTGCAAAGCAAAGCGCTGCAGCAGCATTGGCCAGCCACCAGTGCGGACCGAGCAGCCAGGTAGCCAGCCCCATGAGCCAGGTGGGCAACGGCGGATGCTTGGAATAGCCCAGCTCCATGCTGTGCGACCAGACAAACTGCTCGACGTTGTCGCCGTACAGCCCTGAATCCCAATAGCTGGTCCAGAGCACCCACGCAATCACCAGCGCAACACCAAAAATCAGAACCGTGGTGTAGCGTCTCCCATCAGTGTCAAGGTGGTGTTGATCAGCTCCTACAGCCTGCACAGCCGCTCCAGAGCCGTATTCAGGGTCTCGTCTTTTTTGGCAAAACAAAAACGCACCACGCGCTGGTCAAAACCGTCACCATAAAACGCCGACAGCGGTATGGCCGCCACGCCAATTTCAGAGGTAAGCCACTTGCAAAACTCGGCTTCGTTCAAGTCGCTGACATCCGAGATATCGACGCATTGAAAATAAGTGCCTTCGCTGGGCAAAAGCTTAAAACGTGTCTTCGCCATGCCATGGCGGAACAAATCCCGTTTGCGCTGGTAAAAAGCTGGCAGATCCAGGTAAGGCCGGTCGCTGGCCATGTAGCTCGCCAGGGCGTACTGAACCGGCGTGTTGACGGTGAACACATTGAACTGGTGGACCTTGCGAAACTCGGCAGTCAGGCTGGCCGGCGCAGCGACATAACCGACCTTCCAGCCGGTGACGTGATAGGTCTTACCAAAGCTGCTCACGATGAAGGCGCGTGCTGCAAGGCCAGGAAAGCGAATAGCGCTTTGATGGCTTGGACCTATGGAAGCGTCAAACACCATGTGCTCATAGACCTCATCGCTGATCAGCAGCACATCGGTGGGCGCCAGAATGTCTTGCAGGGCCAGCATGTCTGCTGCCGTCCAGACCGTCGCGCTCGGATTGTGGGGCGAGTTGATCACGATGGCGCGCGTCCGGGGACCGATGGCAGCACTGATTTTGTCGAAGTCAGGGCGAAAGGTTCCTGGCTTCAAGGGCACTCTGACCACCTTGCCACCGGCCAGTTCGATATTGGGTACATAGCTGTCGTAGCAGGGCTCCAGTACGATCACCTCATCGCCCGGATGAACGATGGCCAGGATGGCGGTGAGAATCGCCTGCGTGGCTCCGGCCGTCACCGTTATTTCGGTGTTGGCGTCATAGTGACCGCCATAAAGCTTGAGCAACTTGGCGGAAATCGCCTCCCGCAGCACTCCCACACCTGCCATGGGCGGGTACTGGTTCAGGCCCTGGGTCATGGCGTCGGTCACGTCGTGAATCAGCTTGGGATCGCAGTCGAAATCTGGAAAGCCCTGGCCCAGGTTGACCGCGCCTTTTTCCAGCGCCAGCGTCGACATTACGGTGAAGATGGTGGTGCCGACAGCTGGCAGTTTGGACTGCAGCTGCGGGGTACGGTCAAGAGTGGTGGTCATGGTTGAGCGGGCGGGTGGCTGTGGCGTGGGGTGTCAGGCGTCGAAGCTGGTGTCATGGCCTGACATGGCTTTTTCAATCAGTTTGCGGTCCAGTCTTTCGCTGAGCAGTTCTGCAAAGGTGTAGACAAAATTGCGCAGGTAGGCGCTACGCTTGAAGGCGACTCTGGCGACGTTGACGCCAAACAGGGCGCCCGCCGGAATGGCCAGTAAATCATTGTTGGTGCCGTCGTTCTGGATCGCCATTTCGGCCACAATTCCGACCCCCAGACCCAGACGCACATAAGTTTTGATGACGTCCGAGTCAATCGCTTCCAGCGCCACCCGCGGCTGCAGGCGCTTGGCGGCAAAAGCCTGGTCAATCTTGGTACGCCCGGTAAACGATGGGTGGTAAGTGATCAGGGGCTCTGCGGCCAGGTCTTCCAGTGTGATGTTTTCCTTGGCGGCAAGTGGGTGCGCTATAGGCAGAACCAGCACATGCTGCCACTCATAACACGGCAGGGTCACCAGGTCGGCATAGTGCGTCAGGGACTCGGTCGCAATGCCGATTTCAGCGACTTCGTCGATCACCATTTTGGCAACCTGATCGGGCGAGCCCTGATGCAAGCTGACATTGACTTTTGGATACGCCTCGCGCAGCTTGGCTACCGGTTGCGGCAGCACATAACGGGCCTGGGTGTGCGTGGTGGCAATCGACAGAGTACCGCTGTCTTGCTTGGAGTACTGCTCGCCAATGCGCCGCAAATTGCCGACTTCGCGCATGATGATGTCTATGCTGGCGAGGACATGGTCACCTGGTTCAGTCACACGCTTGAGGCGCTTGCCGTGACGGGCAAAGATTTCTACGCCGAGTTCTTCCTCCAACTCAATAATGGCTTTGGATACCCCGGGCTGAGAGGTGTGCAAGGCGCGCGCAGTCTCGGTCAGGTTGAGGTTGCGGCGAACCGCCTCCTGGACAAAACGGAATTGGTGAAGGTTCATATCGAATCCAGCCTGATTATTGGATTCATTATGCCGTTTTGTGCTGACAAAGCCTGTTCTGCGACGGGAGCCGCGCGTGCCTGGGCCTTCAAGACATCGCGATATCGGCCATTAAGGCGGTCAGGCGCGGGGACTCGCCAGCGGTCGCCAGCAATTCCACCTCCACCTCGGGGTAGGCGCTCCGGATACCGTCAATCAGCAGCGGCAAGTCTTCTCGTGCATGCTTGCCCACACCAAGAAAAAGGGGGAATACCCTTAATTTACGGACGCCATCAGCTATTAATTCTGTAGCAGCTTCGGGCAGCGATGGGGCGCACAGCTCCAGATAGGCGCAGCGAACCGGCAGGCCAGGATCTTTCTCGCTGATTTGCGCTGCGACTGCCTCAATCGGCAAGCGCCACTGTGGGTCACGTGAACCGTGGGCAAATAAGATGATTCCTGTGGTCATAACTTTCAGTGTCGAAGGACCAGCCATCCGAACGCTGTCAGCGAGATGGCGGTGTAGATCATGCCCGGCGCGGCAGCGGCCAGCCACGGTTGCCAGTTTTGAAGGTTGCCAATGTAGCCAAACACGTTGTTTAGCAAAAAGAAACTGATGCCAATCATGACGCCCGCAAAAACATATGCCGTGATGCCGCCCGAGCGGAAGTGCAGGTAAGCAAAGGGCAGGGCCAGAATCACCATCACCAGACAACTCAGCGGATAAAAAACCTTCTTCCAGAATTCGATCTCATAGCGCTGGGCCGTCTGGCCATTGGCATCAAGATGCTGAATATAGTTAAAAAGATCAAGCGTTCCCATGCGCTCGGGTTTGAGCAGGGCGACCGACACCATTTCCTGGGTGATTTCAGTTGGCCAGCGAAAGGTTTGGATCTCGTTGCGGTTCACCCCGGCCAATGGCCGGGCGGTGCCCGCAGGCGCACGGGTCGTGGCCTGCAGATTGAATTCGGAACGGGTGGCATTTTTTAACAACCAGGAGCCGTCGTCACCAAAAACCGCCAGGGGTGCCCGGGTGACCGACACCACGCCGCCCTGGCTGTCAAATTCAAAAATTTGCACGCCTGCCATTTCGTTGAGGGGGGATAAGACTTTCACGTTGGCCACGTAGGTGTTGTAGGCCTGCTTCTCCTTGAGCCATGCGCCGGTTTGTCCGACGGTGAGGGCGTTTTGGTAGCGGGCCTTGAGTAGTTGCGCGGTCCGTTCGCTCAGAGGCGCCAGGTAATCCCCCACAACAAAACTCAACATCACAAAAAACAGGCCCAAGCTCAGAAGCAGCTTGAGGGCGCGCCATGGATCAAGCCCGCTGGTTCGCAATATCGTGTACTCCGAACTTTGCGCCAGCCTGGACATCACAAAGATGGTGCCAATCAGGACTGAAATAGGTAGCAGTTCGTACAGGTGATTGGGCACCAGCAGCACCACATACAGCAAGGCATGGCGTATTTGATAGATGTCTTTGGCTGTGGGCAAACCATTGTTTTTGCCCAGATGTTGCAGCTCATCGACCAGATCAAAAAACAAAAAAAGAGCCAAAAATCCCACTGCTACCAGCGTGATGGAGCGCAAGACCTCTCCGTAAACCAGGCGCCGAATGGTTTTCATGATGAGCTGCTGGCGGTGGCCGACGACGACCGGCGCACCCGCGCACGCCGCAGCGCTGGCCCGAGCGTCCAATTGCCGCTTCGCTTGGCCAGCCACATCAGTGCAAGTAACAACACCCCGCCATGTAGCAAGGCCAGAAAAAGGCCAAAGCTGATAACACCGCTGAAAATCCAGCTTTGCCCGAGGTTGATGAGGTTGTTGTAGACCAGAAAAGTGAGCACCACAAAGGCCAGATTGCCGCTGCGCCCACCGCGTGGATTGACATGCGCCAAGGCTACGGCCAACACCACAAAATTCACTGCAGCCAGACCCAGGCTGAGGCGCCAGGCCAACTCGCTTGCGTTGGCTCGGGTAGGTGCCAGGACGAGTTCGAATACCGGGAGCAGTTTGGCGTCGGTGTTACCGCCGTTGAGCGGTGCGGCGTTGCCAATCTGGCTTCCGTACTGCTCGAACTCACTGATTTTCATGGCCGACTGGCCGATTTCATTTTCAATCCGCTGGCCGTTTTCAAGGATCAACATCTGACCTTCTGCAGACGAGTCGATTCGTCCCGATCTGGCGGTGGTGATGGAGCTTTTACCTTTTTCAGTAGCCGCGATGAACACG
>JANOLL010000394.1:0-2003 GCA_031419775.1 Polaromonas sp.
CACAGCCACCCGCACTTTCCGGACGCCCACCACCGCCATGAGCACTAGGCCGATCCAGGTAGCGCAGCAGCGGTCTGCGGGCCTGCACGAAAAGGTGTGGCCGCGACGCGTGCCGCGCAGCATCACGCCGCCTGCGACCTCGCTGTGGCACAACCTAGCCGTCAATGCCCTGCGTTTTCCAGACAAGCCGGAACTGGTTTTTTTTGACCAGGTGTTTACTTTTTCGCAAGTGCTGCAACAGGCTGAGCACCTCGCTGCCACCTTGCACCGGATGGGCGTCAAGAAAGGCGACCGGGTAGTGCTGGTCATGCAAAACTGCCCGCAGTGGGTGATTGCCCATTTTGCGATCTTGCGGGTCAATGCCGTGGTGGTTCCGGTCAACCCGATGAACCGCGCTGAAGAGCTCAAGCACTACATCCTCGATCCCGATGCCCGGGTCGCCATCACGTCGGCAGACCTCGCGGCAGAGCTCGCCAAGGCCAACGACCAACTGGAGTCGGGGCAGCGCCTCACCCACCTCATCGTGACGCATTACAGGCACGCCACGGGTGCTCCTGTGGCCGATGCTGCAGACCAGCCCTTGCCTGCGGGGATACCGGAGGCCTGGCGCGACTGGCTAGGCAGCCGGTACCCGCTGCCCATGCCAGAGGGCGTCACGGTCTTGAACTGGCCCGACGCCCTGGCCGGCAGCACCCGCGACCTGCCGCCGCATACGGCGACATCTCAAGACCTTGCGGTGTTGCCTTACACCAGTGGCACTACCGGGCTGCCTAAAGGGTGCATGCACACGCATGCCAGTTTGATGCACAACGCGGTGGCGACCTGCCTGTGGGGCGGCAGCAATTTTTCCAGCGTGACGCTGTCGGTCGTTCCAATGTTTCATATCACTGGCATGGTGTCGGTGATGCACGCCACGATGTATGGCGGCGGCACGCTGATCATCATGCCGCGCTGGGACCGCGAGCTCGCAGGTCAGCTGATCTCGCGCTGGGGGGTGACGCACTGGACCAATATTCCAACCATGGTGATTGACCTGCTGGCCAGTCCCAACTTTGCCAGTTTTGACTTGAGCAGTCTGGTCTATATCGGCGGTGGCGGTGCTGCCATGCCGCAAGCCGTTGCCCAGCGCCTGTTCGACCACTATGGCCTTCGGTATGCAGAAGGTTACGGTCTCACAGAAACGGCGGCGCCGTCACACAGCAATCCTCACGATGCGACCAAACAGCAGTGTCTGGGCGTGCCGTTTATCAGTGTGGATTCGCGCGTGATTGACCCGATCACGCTGCAGGAATTGCCACAGGGCGAATTGGGCGAAATCGTCATGAACGGACCGCAGATTTTCCAGGGTTACTGGAAGCGGCCCGATGCCACGGCTGAGGCCTTCATCGAACTGGACGGAAAGCGCTTTTTCCGTTCTGGTGATCTGGGGCGGGTGGATGAAGAGGGCTATTTTTTCCTGACTGACCGTCTCAAGCGAATGATCAATGCGTCGGGTTTCAAAGTCTGGCCGGCAGAGGTTGAAGCCCTGATGTTCAGGCATCCTGCGATTCAAGAGGCCTGCATCATCTCCACCCGCGACGCTTACCGTGGTGAGTCAGTCAAGGCCGTGGTGGTGCTTCGCAGTGCCATGAAGGGCCAGTTCACGGAAGACGACATCATTAGTTGGTGCAAAGACAATATGGCGGCCTACAAGTATCCGCGTGTGGTCCAGTTTGTCGATGCCCTGCCGAAAAGCGGTTCGGGAAAAGTGTTGTGGCGGGAGCTTCAGGCGGCCGAAAGGGCTCGAGAACTTGGCGATTTGGAAGGAAGCAAGGCCAACTAGTTTCCCGCCGTCAACCGGCGCGGCGTGATCTCCACCGAATCAGTCGTGGTGCTCATCCATATGGTTCCGTCCTGCACCGTTACCTGCAGCTGCATGCTGCGTTCGGCCAGTCTGGCCAAGGCCTGACTCTGCGGCGCGTCAATCTGCCACACCACCAGGTTGGCGGCGCGGGTCAGCTTGG
>JANOLL010000395.1:0-2350 GCA_031419775.1 Polaromonas sp.
TAGTGGCAGCCAATACCGGCCATAGCGCGTGAGCCCTCGGGTACTTTGGTGGAGGTGTTGTGCGGACAGCCCGAGCAAAACCAGGGCGGCCGCTCGCTGTCCACCACCAGCGAGACCATCGACTGTTCCTTGGCCTCCAGAATGGCCAGACGAGCGTTGATGCGGGTCAGCATGTCGCTGTCGAGCGCCAGCTTTTTGACGCGCGAGGCAATTGCCCGGGCGATTAAGGCAGGCGACAGGTCGGCATTGGCGCGCAGCAAGGTATTAGCCGACGGATTGGGCCTGCTCCATTCGCCGCCGCTGAAATCGCCAGCCAGCTCGTCAAACTTGCCCACCACATTGGGCCGCACATCTGCGCGCCAGTTGTACAACTCTTCTTTCAACTGGTATTCGATGACCTGGCGCTTTTCTTCGACCACCAAAATTTCCTGCAAACCGGTGGCAAATTCACGGGTGAGCTGCGCCTCGAGTGGCCACACCACGCCGACCTTGTGCAGCCGAATGCCGAGCTGGCGGCAGGTCGCATCGTCAAGCCCCAGGTCCATCAAAGCCTGGCGCGTATCGTTATAGGCCTTGCCGCTGGCAATCAGGCCAAAGCGGTCATGTTGGCTTTCAATCGCGTTGTAATTCAGCCGGTTGGCGCGAATGTAGGCGAGCGCCGCATACCACTTGGTGTCAAACAGGCGCTGCTCCTGCTCCAGCGGGGCATCCGGCCAGCGAATATGCACGCCACCCGGTGGGATCTGAAAATCGGTCGGCAGTTTGATCTGCACCCGCTTCGGGTCAATCATGGCGCTGCTGGAAGACTCCACGATCTCCTGGATTGTCTTCATGCCCGCCCAGACGCCTGAATATCGGCTGAGGGCAAAGGCGTGCAGGCCAAGGTCAAGAATCTCCTGCACACTGGCCGGAAAAAACACCGGCAGGCCGCAGGCCTTGAAGATATGGTCACTCTGGTGCGCGGCGGTGGAACTTTTGGCAACATGGTCGTCACCGGCCACGGCGATCACCCCACCCCAGGGCGTGGTCCCGGCCATATTGGCGTGCTTGAAGACATCAGAGGTTCGGTCCACACCGGGCCCCTTGCCGTACCAGATGCCAAACACCCCATCAAACTTGTTGGTCCCTGGCGGTGCGAAGCCCAATTGCTGGGTGCCCCATACGGCCGTGGCGGCCAGTTCTTCATTGACCCCCGGCTGAAAAACAATGTTCTGCGCCTTCAGGTAAGGTGCCGCCTTCCACAAGGCCTGGTCATAACCGCCAAGCGGTGAGCCGCGATAGCCAGATACAAAACCTGCAGTGTTTTTGCCTAGTTGGGCGTCTCGCAGACGCTGCAGCATGGGCAGCTTGACCAATGCCTGCACGCCGCTCATGAAGGCGCGGCCGTAGTCGAGTGCGTATTTGTCGTCCAGCGTGACCGTTTCCAGCGCGCGGCGAATGTGGTCGGGCAAGGGCGCGTTCATCGTTTGACTCCCGTGGGATCCCCACTCATGCAATGAGCTTACGCTTTAAAAGCGTCCAATGCAGCATAAGCGTCGCAGCATCAGACCTGCCGCCAGGGTTCAGGCCCTTTCGGTTGGTCGGCCCAGGGCGTGGTGCAAGGCACTGCCCAGTAAGGCGCCCAGCACCTGCGCCGGCACAAAACCCAGAGCGCTGGCTGGCGCAATGCCGGCAAAGCTGTCTGTCAGCATGCGCCCGAGAAGGGCGGCCGGATTGGCAAACGACGTGCTGGCTGTAAACCAGTAGGCGGCGCCTATGTAGCAAGCGACCAGCGCCGGTGCCTTGTGCGGGGGTGCGCGCAGCACCACCAGAATCAGCCCGGCGGTAGCAACCGCTTCGGCCACCCACTGGCCCCAGCCGCTGAATTGACCGGCTGCGTTCCAGCCGCCGCGCAATTTTTGGCTGACCTGTAGCAGGTTCAGGTCAAACATGGCATGCGCAGCCCAGGCGCCAGCGACTGCACCAAGTAGCTGGCATGCTATGAAAAGCATAGCTATTAGCGTCCGTTTTTCGTAGGCTGGAGTGCTTTTTGACCACAAAACAAGGGTCACCAGCGGATTAAAGTGCGCGCCGCTGACCGGGCCAAGAATTTCAATCAGCACATACAACGCAAACACCGTTACCAGCGTATTGGCCAGCAGAGCAACACCGTTGTTGCCCGCGCTCAAGACCTCGGCCATGATGCCGGAACCGATCACGGCACACAACAAGGCCGCTGTTCCGACAAACTCGCTTAACAGCTGACGCGGCAAATGCAGTTGTGCCGAGGCTTTCGCATCACTCATGATTTCGAAAGATCGCGTGCCGACTTTTCCAGCATCAAGCGTTGCACACTTGCTGCGGGCAAATT
>JANOLL010000396.1:0-4641 GCA_031419775.1 Polaromonas sp.
GGTTACGACACCTCTTTCAGTTTTATTTACAGCCCGCGGCCAGGCACACCCGCTGCAAATCTGCACGATGACACGCCGCACAGCGTCAAGCTGGCCAGGCTGCAGCGCCTGCAGGCCGCGATCGACCAAAGTGTCACCGCCATCAGCGCCAGTCGACTCGGCACTGTTCAGCGCGTGCTGGTAGAAGGCGCAGCGCGCAAAACCCCAAATGCATTGTTTGGCCGGACGGAATGCAACCGTGCAGTGGTCTTTGAAGGGCCGGATCGTCTGATCGGCCAACTGGTGGACATCCGGATCACCGAGGCGCCCATGCGCTCGCTTCGGGGCGAGGTGGTGATGAAAGAACTGGCTGGGGCAGCCTAGCCTCCGGGCTCATGCTCATTTTTTGATAGCTGACAGCCGCCGTATTTCCTGAGCTAGAACCCGTTTTAATGCCGCAATGTGCCCGAATGGCCTTCTAGAAAGGGGATGTATGAAATCCCGTCTCAGAATTTGGGCATCCCCTTCATCCCACCCATTCGTTTCATCATCTTCATCATTCCCCCGCCCTTGAGCTTTTTCATCATGCCTTGCATCTGCTCAAACTCGTTCAGAAGCCGGTTGACCTCCTGAACGTGTACGCCAGCGCCTGCAGCAATACGGCGCTTGCGGGTCGCCTTGATGAGGTCGGGTTTGCGGCGCTCAAGTGGCGTCATGCTCTGGATGATGCCTTCCTTGCGCTTGATGTCTTTTTCGGCCTTGTCCATATCCACCTGACCGGCCTTGGCAGCCATTTGCGACGGCAGTTTGTCGAGCAGGCTTGACAAGCCGCCCATATTTTTCATCTGCTGCAGCTGGCTTAAAAAATCACTCAGGTCGAAACCATCGCCCGACTTCAGTTTGGCTGCCAGCTTCTGGGCGGCGGCCACGTCCACACCGGCAGTGACCTGCTCTACCAGCGCAACAATGTCACCCATGCCCAAAATGCGCCCGGCGTGACGCTCGGCGTCAAACACCTCCAGACCGTCAAGCTTCTCACTGGTGCCCGAGAACTTGATGGGCGCTCCGGTGATCTGCCGCACGCTCAGGGCTGCGCCGCCGCGCGAGTCGCCATCGGTTTTGGTCAAAATAATGCCGGTCAGCGGCAGTGCATCCTTGAAAGCCTTTGCGGTATTGACCGCATCCTGGCCCTGCATCGCGTCCACCACGAACAGCGTTTCCACCGGGTTGAGCACCGCGTGCAGCTCCTTGATCTCGGCCATCAGGGCTTCATCAATGGCCAGGCGGCCCGCCGTGTCAACCAGCAGCACGTCAAAGAAATGTCGGCGCGCGTAGTCAATCGCAGCCCGGGCAATGTCGACCGGCTTCTGGTCGGGCGTGCTGGGGAACCACTCGGCCCCGGCTTGCGCCGTCACGGTCTCGAGCTGCTCGATAGCGGCAGGGCGGTACACGTCGCCTGACACGGTGAGCACCTTTTTTTTGCGCTTTTCAATCAAGTGCTTGGCCAGCTTGGCGGTGGTGGTGGT
This sequence comes from Polaromonas sp., assembly GCA_031419775.1. GTDB lineage: Bacteria > Pseudomonadota > Gammaproteobacteria > Burkholderiales > Burkholderiaceae_C > Polaromonas. The sequence continues at coordinate 1,506 of JANOLL010000396.1, forward strand.
TTTACCGGCGCCCTGCAGGCCCGCCATCAGGATCACCGCGGGCGGTTGCGCCGCCAGATTGATGTCGCTGACGCCCGCGCCCATGGTGGCGGCAAGCTCTTTGCTCACGATGCTGACCAGCACCTGGCCCGGTTGCAAAGAGCCCATGACTTCCTGGCCCAGCGCTTTGTCCTTCACCCGGGCAATGAAGTCGCGCACCACGGGCAGCGCCACATCGGCCTCAAGCAGCGCCATGCGCACCTCGCGCAGCATGTCTTGCACGTTGGCCTCGGTGATCCGGGCCTGGCCGCGCATTTCCTTGACCAGTCGGGAGAGTTTGTCGGTAAGGGCTGAGGCCATGAGCAGGCTCCGTGGAAGGGGAGCAGTTGGGTGGGTTATCGAGGCGCTCTCTGCAGGCAAAGGGCCTGATGCAGGAAGCGGTGGTGAGGCTAAACTCTAGGCATGATTTTAGCTTTGAGTGGCTGGTGGGGTCCGGTGGCAGCGGCAGGCGCGGCTGCAGGCTACGGCGTGCTCGCAGTGGCCAACCTTCGCCTGAGCGCACAGGGTATGCGCAATCTGCTGTTTTTTGCCTGGCTGACCCATGGCTTGGCTCTGGCTGCCGGCCTGCTCGGTCAACCGCCGCGCTTCGGTTTTGCCCCCGCGCTGTCCATGACCGTGTGGCTGATGTTGACGGTTTATGCCATCGAGAGCCGCCTGTTTCCACAGTTGCAGGCGCACTGGGCTCTAGCGTCGCTGGGCGCGGTAGCTGTTTTGATGACAATTATTTTTCCGGGTACCAGCTACCACATGGTGGCGTCGCCGTGGCTGCCCCTTCACTGGGCACTCGGCATCGCGTCGTATGGCCTGTTTGCCGTCGCGGTGGTGCATGGCTGGTTGATGACCCGTTCCGAGCGTTTCATGCGGCAAGCGACGCAAAGTCCCGCTGGCGTACCCCTGATGACGCTGGAGCGACTGACCTTTCGCTTTGTCGAGGCAGGCTTTGTGCTGCTGTCGGCCACGCTGCTGGCCGGCTGGCTGTTTGCAGAGCAGCTGTACGGACCCGGACTGATCTGGAATTGGAACCACAAAACCATTTTTTCAGTGCTGGCCTGGATCGCCTTTGCCGGGCTGCTGCTGGGCCGGGCCCGGCTGGGCTGGCGGGGGCAGAAAGCCGTCCGTATTCTTTACCTGGGTTCAGGGCTGTTACTCCTGGGCTACGCAGGTTCCCGGTTTGTACTTGAAGTGATACTGCAACGCGCATGAAATATCTGCTGGTCATCGTCATCGCTTTGGCGATCTTGTGGTTGTGGCGCAAAAGTCGGCGCTCAGGTACCCAAGCCAGTCATCAAACGCCTCCGGCCAAGCCGGCGCAGCCGCCCGGCGTGATCACCGAAATCGTGGCATGCGGTATCTGCCAGGTGCATTTACCGCGTGCCGAGGCCTTGGCAGGCCCGGGTGGGCTGTATTGCTGCGTTGCCCATAGGCAGCAAGCAGGCGGCTAGGTGTCTGAGGCCTCCAATTCCTGGTTTGGACCTGCTGACAGCAGGTTTGGGGCCTGGGAGGTGCCACCAAGCAAAGAGGCAAGCGCCAATCGGAGCTCGTTCGCCAGGCTTTGGCGCAGCTTCATGTCGATACGGGTAACGCTTGCCAGCGTCCTGCTGGTGTTGCAGACCGTGATCTTCGCGATGGGCAACGTCATCAGCGGCTGGTCCATCGTGGTGTGCGCGGCTTACCTCGTCGCGGCGCTAGCCGTTCGTATCTGGGGCAACCCCAAACCCCCCAGCAGCTCCTTCGATGGGCAATGGGTGTCGACCATAGGCGTCGACGTGGTGACTTTTTGCGCACTGAATTTCCTGCAGTCCACGGGCATTAACTACACCCCGCTGTTCGCCCTACCGGTGCTGCTGGCCTCCATCCTCGGACCCATCCTGCTGGCGCTGGGAACCGCGTCAACCGTGACACTGTTGCTGCTGGTGGAGGCGTGGTGGCTGTCACTGCAATCCATGGGAGATCTGGCTGGCCGATTTTTGCAGGCCGGACTCAGTGGCTTGGGTTTTATTCTGGTGGCCTTGCTGGCCAATCAACTGGCCCTGCGACTGGCACGCGAAGAACAGAGGTCCCGGGCCAGCCAGTCGGTCGCCCGCATGCAGACCCGTATCAACGAGCTAGTGGTGGAGTCATTGTCCGATGGCGTGTTGGTAATCGACGCCGGCGGGACCGTGCGTTCTGCCAACCCTGCATCCCGACGGCTGCTGTCCAACCGAGAATCGACACGGCTAGCGCCTTTCGCGCTGGCCAGTGATGCAGCCTGGCTGCCCCTGCTGGACATGATGCAACAGACATTCTCAATCGGTCTGCCGCAGCAAGCCGATATCAGCCTGCAACACCTGGAACGCACGACCCGGCACCTGCATGTCCGCACCCAGCTGGTGAGTTCCCGCGACAGCAGCCTTGAAAGCCTGTGCGTGATGTTTCTGGAAGACCTGCGTGAAATGGAGGCACGCGTGCGAACCGAAAAAATGGCGGCGATGGGGCGAATGTCCGCTGCCGTCGCACATGAAATCAGAAATCCGTTGGCTGCCATTTCGCAGGCTAACGCCTTGCTTGAAGAAGAGATGCAACAGCCGCGCCACCGACAACTCACCGGCATGGTGCGGCAAAATGCCCTGCGCCTGGCCAAGATTGTCGATGAGATCCTCAATATTTCTCGGGTTCAGGTGCCCAGTGCCGAGCAATCAGGCAGAGCCCTGGTGCTGGACGAGGTGGTGATCCGCATCATGTCTGACTGGGCGCGGCAGAACGCTTGCAAGCAGCTCGCCCCGCTTACACCCGGTGCCGGCAGGGCGCTGGTGGCCTTTGACCCCGACCATTTAAGACGCCTGATGATTAATCTGTTGGACAACGCCTTGCGCTATGCCAGCCAGACCCCCGGCGCCATCCAAGTTGCGACCCAGTTTGTGGGCAGTAGCGGCCCGGCGCGGCTGTCGGTCTGGAGTGATGGTGCACCGCTGGAAAACACCGTTCAGGCCCACCTGTTTGAGCCCTTCTTTTCCTCTGAAAGTCGATCCAGTGGATTGGGCCTGTATATTTGCCGCGAACTCTGCGAGCGTTATGGCGCGCTGATCGGCTACCAGCGGGCACTCCGCCGTGGCGTACA
>JANOLL010000397.1:0-2525 GCA_031419775.1 Polaromonas sp.
GGGTGCCGGCGCATGATGAGCGCGACTTCGCCTTCGCGCGCAAGTACGGGCTCGCCATCCGCCAGGTGGTAGCGGTCGAGGGCGAGGCCTTCAGCGCCGAGGCCTGGGCCGAGCATTACGCCGACAAGCAGCAGGGCGTGATGATCAATTCCGGCAAGTACGACGGCCTAGCCTTCAAAGCCGCTGTCGATGCCGTGGCCGCCGACTTGATTGCCCTGGGCCTGGGCGAGAAAAAAACCACTTGGCGTCTGCGTGACTGGGGCGTGAGCCGCCAGCGCTACTGGGGCACACCGATCCCCATCATTCTCTGCCCCGAACACGTCGCGGTGACGGTTCCTGAACACGTTTTGCCCGTCTTCCTGCCGCAAGACTGCGTGCCCGACGGCTCCGGCAACCCGCTGCATAAGCACGAGGGCTTTCATGCGGGTGTGACCTGTCCTGTCTGCGGAAAACCGGGCCGCCGCGAGACGGACACGATGGACACCTTTGTCGATTCTTCCTGGTACTTCATGCGCTATTGCGACCCGAAAAACACCGAGAAAATGGTGGCTGAAGGGGCCAACTACTGGATGCCGATGGACCAGTACATCGGCGGCATCGAGCATGCGATTTTGCATCTGCTCTACGCCCGCTTCTGGACCAAGGTGATGCGTGACTTGGATCTCGTCAAGATCAATGAGCCCTTCACCAAGCTGCTGACGCAGGGCATGGTTCTGAACCATATCTACTCGCGCAAAAGTGACCAGGGCGGTATTGAATATTTCTGGCCGCATGAGGTGGAAGACCAGCCTGATGCTAACGGCAAGGTACTCACGGCCCGCCGCAAGGCCGATGGCCTGATCGTCAACTACGACGGTGTGGGCACCATGAGCAAGTCCAAGAACAACGGCGTCGACCCGCAGGACCTGATTGAAAAGTACGGCGCTGACACTGCGCGCCTGTACACCATGTTCACCGCTCCACCCGAGGCGACGTTGGAGTGGAATGATGCCGGGGTGGAAGGCAGTTACCGCTTTTTGCGCCGCATCTGGAATTTTGGTGTCAAGCTCCATGCTAGGTATTCAGGAGCATTAACCGCTGATTTTTCGGGTGATAGCGCCCTGATTGATAAGCAAATCAAAGCGCTCAGGCTGGAAGTGCACACCGTCCTGAAGCAGATCGACTACGACTACCAGCGCATGCAGTACAACACTGTTGTGTCCGGCGGCATGAAGCTTTTGAACGCACTCGAAGACTTCAAGCCGGTGTCGCCCTCTGCCGTGCTGGCGATCCGCGAAGGCTTCAGCATCCTGCTGCGCTGCATCTATCCGGCAACCCCGCATTTGGCCGACGCACTGTGGGGCGAGCTAGGATTTGTCGCCGAGCAGGGCGATCTGCTCGATGCTTCCTGGCCGGAAGTGGATGCCAGCGCTTTGCAGCAAGACGAAATCGAGCTGATGCTGCAGATCAACGGCAAACTACGCGGCTCGGTCACTGTCAGTGCTACCGCTGATAAAGCAGCCATCGAGGTCGCAGCCCTGGCGAGCGATGCATTCGTCCGGCAGGCCGCGGGTGCGGCAGCGAAAAAAGTCGTCGTGGTGCCGGGCCGCCTCGTCAACATCGTGGTGTGATCGTCATGCACCAAGGAAAAAATATGATCCGTCGTTTTTGGCTGAGGGCCATGTTTACCGGCGCCGCTGCGGTAGCGGCAGGGAGCTTGACGGCCTGCGGGTTTCAGATTCGCCGCGCGCCTACCTTTGCTTTCCAGTCGCTATTCAGTCCGTTTCCCGAAAGCTCGGTGCTGGGCATAGAACTCAGGCGCTCGCTGGAATCGAGCGGCAACGTTCGGGTCATTACCGACGTCCGACAGATGGATCAGGCACAGGTAATTCTTGATGTGGTGACGGATGGCCGCGAAAAAACCGTGGTGGGTCGAAATGCGGCGGGCCAGGTACGTGAGTTTCAGCTGCGCATCCGATTTGCCTTCAAGTTACGGTCACGCCAGGGCACCGAGCTGATTCCCACCACCGAGATTCTCCAGCAGCGCGATATCAGCTTCAACGAATCGGCAGTGTTGGCCAAGGAAACCGAAGAGGGTCTGCTGTACCGCGAGATGCAAAGCGACATCGTGCAGCAGATCATGCGCCGGTTGGCCGCTGTGACGTCGTTGTCTTAGTCCGTTGCCGTTGGAGCGAGCGGCACCCAGATTTAGCAACGAACTTGGTAGTCGATTCGGGCAGCAGGCTTCGACAGGCGCAGCCCAAACTGGGGGGCAACTAAAATCCAACCCAATGCAACTCGCCTCCGCCCAACTCCCCGAGCACTTAAAGCGCGGCATCAAACCGCTCTACACGCTGCACGGTGACGAGCCTCTGCTGATTCAGGAGTTTGCCGATGCACTGCGGGCCACGGCGCGGGCCCAGGGCTACACCGAACGCACAGTGCACACTGCCGCCGGCGCGCACTTCGACTGGAGCGAAGTGCTAGCCAGCGGGGGTTCGCTAAGTCTCTTTGCCGACAAGCAAATCGTTGAAATCCGAATTCCC
>JANOLL010000398.1:0-2002 GCA_031419775.1 Polaromonas sp.
CAGAGGAGAAAACCAGTGGCTTGCAGTTCGACATGATTTTTGGACCCGCTTACAAAGGCATTCCGCTTGCCGCCGCTGTGGCGATCGAGCTGGCCCGCCTGGGACGCAACGTGCCGTTTGCCTACAACCGCAAGGAAGCCAAAGACCACGGCGAGGGCGGATCGCTGGTAGGCGCGCCGGTCAAGGGCCGGGTGTTGATTGTGGACGATGTGATGTCCGCAGGTACCGCTGTGCGCGAGTCGATTGCCATCATCCGGGCGGCCGGTGCAACGCCGTGGGCCGTCGCGATTGCGCTGGACCGGGAGGAAAAAGCCACCGAAAACGGTGTCGATGTGAACTACAGCGCGGTTCAATATGTCACACACCAACTGGGGCTACAGGTTTGTGCGATTGCCCGCTTGACCGACTTGCTGCATTATCTAAGCTCGGCTGGTCACGTTTCAGGAGCGGGGTCGGCCCTGCCGTCAGTCGTTAAGGCGGCTGACAAGGGGGCAGCTGATGGATATTACGAAGCCGTGTTGGCTTACCGGGAGCGCTACGGCGTCACTTGAACACTTCAGATGCGGTATCAGATAACCATCGACGTCAGCAAAATTGCTACAGCCATCGCAGCGACGGGGTGGCTGCTGTCCAGCCCAGCTATGGCGCAGGGCATTTACACCTGCGTCGATGGGACCGGTCGCAAGATCACCGCAGACCGACCGATTGCCGAATGCACGGATCGGGCTCAACAGGAAATCAGCCCCTCGGGTACGGTCAGGCGGGTGCTGGGGCCGTCACTCACAGCAAAGGAGCGCTTGGCCCTGGAAATTGAGCAAAAGCGCGAGGCGGAGGCCCGGTCCCGCCAGGCCGACGAAAAGCGGCGGGAACGCGCGCTGCGGGTACGTTACCCGAATCGGGAGGTCCATGACAATGAGCGCAGTCTGGCCTTGGCGCAGGTCGACGAGTCGATCAGGGCCGCCACCAAAAGAATGCAGGATCTGACAGAACAGCGCAACAAGATCACGGCCGAGCTGGAGTTCTACGGCAACGACCTCAGCAAGGCACCACCCTTGCTCAAACCCAGGCTGGATGAAAATACCGCCAATCTGGCGGCCCAAAAGCGCTTCATAGCCGACCAGGACATTGAAAAGCTGCGGGTCAATGCGCGCTTTGATCAAGAGCTGATCAAACTCAACAAGCTTTGGTATGCGAGCGGCGTTGAAAACAGCTCTGGTGAAAAGTCGGCCGACAAAGCCAAAAAATAGCCGTCTTACCGCCTAACCGTTACTGGTCCAGGCGTGCCTTGAGCAGTGCATTGATCTGTGCCGGATTGGCCTTGCCCTGAGTGGCTTTCATGGCCTGACCGACCAAGGCGTTCATGGCCTTGACATTGCCGGCCTTAACTTCCGCCACGTTTTTGGCGTTGGCCGCCAGCACGTCGTCGATGATTTTTTCTAGTTCACCGGTGTCGCTCATCGGCTTCAAGTCTCGCTCTTCGATGAGCTTGTCTATGAATTCCGCCAGGTTGGTAAGTTGATCGTCAATTCGATTCACCATTTCCTGAAATACTATTCGCGCACCAGCGGTTTGAATTTCGCCATTACCTAGCTTTCGTAAAAGATAACCAACGGCCACAGGCCCCGGGATCTGAGCGCCTTCAATTGAAACTTGCAATTTATTTGCCAACGCCGCGATGTCACCGAGGACCCAATTTGCAGCCAGCTTAGGAAACGCCGAGATCTGGGCAACGCTGGCGAAGTAGGTTGCAATTGCTTTACTTTGGGTGAGCTGCCCGGCATCGTATTCCGATAGCTCATAGTCCGCCACGAAACGCGCAGCCATAACCCGCGGCAATTCGCTCATTTCCGAGCGTGTGCGCTCCACCCAATCCCGCCCAATGACGAGCGGCGGCAAATCCGGATCGGGAAAATAGCGGTAGTCGGCCGCATCTTCCTTGGTTCGCATCGAACGTGTTTCGCCCGTCTCCGGGTCAAACAGCACGGTGGCCTGCTGGATGGCG
>JANOLL010000399.1:0-2842 GCA_031419775.1 Polaromonas sp.
GCCTTCTCGCTGATCCGAAAGCTCGCTGACAAGCGATCAGGCGCTACCTGCACATCGTCAGCCAGCAAGCCGTAAGACGTGGTCGGCTCTTCTGAGTTGCCGACCAGCAGACTTTCAACCATCAAGCCGGCGATACCGTAAGGTGCGGTGCCGCGCAGCGTGAACGGATTGAATTTGTCGAAATTGGTTGGCCGTGTTGGCGGCACCATTCGAATTTCACCCCCCTTCGGAGCCGAGGGGTTGACGTAGCTGAAATGCCGAAAGTCGGGGCCATACTTGATGTCGCCGAACTGGGCATACGCGTGGGCACCCTGCGATGGGGCAGCGAGGCAAGTCAGTCCGACCATCACCATCGCTCTCAAGAAAATCAAATCCCGCATGCGACAATTCTGCACTACTTGAGTGGCCTGCGTCTGTAGCGTCACTCGTTCACTACCGGAGCTCAAACATGGCAGGCAACAGCGGATTTCTCAGCGGCAAAAAATTGCTCATCACCGGCGTGCTGTCCAATCGGTCGATCGCCTATGGCATTGCAAGAGCCTGCCATGCGCAAGGTGCCGAGCTGGCTTTCAGCTATGTCGGTGAGCGTTTCAAAGACCGCATCACCGAGTTTGCCGCCGACTTTGGCTCCAAACTGATTTTTGATTGTGACGTGGGCAGCGACGAGCAGATCAGCAAGATGTTTTCCGACCTGTCCACCGCCTGGCCGACCTTCGATGGCTTTGTCCACAGCATTGGCTACGCCCCGCGTGAGGCCATTGCCGGTGACTTTCTCGACGGCTTGAGCCGCCAGGGTTTCAATATCGCCCACGACATCAGTGCCTACAGCTTTCCGGCAATGGCCAAGGCCGCCCTGCCCTACTTGAATAAAAAGTCCGCGCTGCTCACACTCACCTACCTGGGTGCCGTGCGCACGGTACCCAACTACAACACCATGGGCCTGGCCAAAGCCAGCCTGGAAGCCTCGGTGCGTTACCTGGCCGAATCACTGGGACCGAAAGGCATGCGGGTCAACGGCATCAGCGCCGGCCCGATCAAGACCCTGGCGGCCAGCGGAATCAAGGGCTTCGGCAAAATCCTGAGCGTGGTTGCCGAAGCTTCTCCGATTCGCCGCAATGTCACGATTGACGATGTCGGCAATGTCGCCGCGTTTTTGCTGAGCGATCTGGCCGGCGGTGTCAGCGCAGAGATCACCTATGTCGATGGTGGCTTCAGCCATGTTGTGGGCGGTATCGCCGAGCCGGCCGACGCCAGCTAAACAGTCGCCTTGTTCGATAAAAAGCGCCGTCAGCCCAACATATTCGTGCACTATTTGCTACTAAATAAATAGCAAATTAATCTGGGCACTACCTGCTCACACAATCCGCGTAATAGCGTAGCTTGCCCTTTGCATCGACTTCTTCGACCAGGCCATGGATGTCGGTCTCAAAACCTGGGCACTGGGCATTGAACTCGCGTGCAAACTTCAAGTAATCCACAATCTTCCGGTTGAAAACTTCGCCGGGAATCAGCAGCGGAATACCCGGCGGGTATGGCGTGACCAGGCCAACGGTGATGCGCCCTTCAAGGTGATCAATCTCGACGCGCTCGGTTGTCCGGTGGGCAATGTTGGCGTAAGCGTCGCTGGGTTTCATGGCCGGTTCAAGCTCGCTCTGGTAGACCTCTGTGGTCAGTCGCGCAATATCGTATTTCGCGTACAGGGCGTGCACGTGCCGGCACAAATCAGCCAGCCCCATGCGCTCATACTTGGGATATTTCTGGCAGAACTCGGGCAGGATGCGCCACATCGGCTGGTTCTTGTCGTAGTCATCCTTAAACTGCTGCAAGGCCGTCAACAGGGTGTTCCAGCGGCCCTTGGTGATGCCGATGGTGAACATGATGAAAAAGCTGTAGAGACCGGTTTTTTCCACCACCACACCATGCTCAGTCAAAAATTTGGTCACGATGCTGGCCGGAATACCAGTTTTTGCAAACTTGCCGTTCAAGTCAAGCCCGGGCGTGACGATGGTCGACTTGATCGGGTCCAGCATGTTGAAGCCGGTCGCCATCTGCCCAAAGCCGTGCCAGTTGGTGGCGCCGTTTCTGGCGGTTTTTTTGCTGCGTGATTCGCCCTTGATGATCCAATCCTTGGCCTCGCCGATGCCTTCGTCCACCAGCTTGTCCGGGCCCCACACCTTGAACCACCAGTCGGCGCCGTATTCGTCATCAATCTTGCGCATGGCGCGCCGGAAATCCAGTGCCTCGGCGATGCTTTCTTCCACCAGCGCAGTACCACCGGGTGGCTCCATCATGGCAGCGGCCACGTCACAGCTGGCAATGATGCTGTACTGCGGCGAGGTGGAGGTGTGCATCAAATAGGCCTCATTGAACAGGTGGCGGTCGAGCTTGACATCCTGCGAGTCCTGAACCAGCACATGGCTGGCCTGGCTGATCCCCGCCAGCAACTTGTGGATCGACTGGGTGGCGTAAACCACCGCATTTTTGGGTCGGATGCGGTTCTTACCCATCGAGTGGTAAGTGCCATAAAACGGATGGAAGGCCGCATGCGGCAACCAGGCCTCATCAAAATGGAGGTTATCGATGTAGCCATCGAGCATGCCCTTGATGGTTTCGGTGTTGTACAGCACACCGTCGTAGGTGGACTGGGTCAAGGTCATCACCCGTGGCTTGACCTCGGACGCCTTGACGCCCTTGAGCAGCGGATTGGCAGCAATTTTTGCCCGAATCGCATCCGGCTCAAATTCACTTTGCGGAAACGGCCCAATGATGCCGAAGTGGTTGCGCGTAGGCTTCAAAAATACCGGAATCGCCCCGGTCATGATGATCGCGTGCAAGATAGATT
>JANOLL010000400.1:0-6542 GCA_031419775.1 Polaromonas sp.
CGGAACTCCGGGACAAGCTTCCGCAAATCCGCCAGGCTATGCAGGATGCAAAAGTCGATCGGGCGTTGTGCATTTGCACCACGCTTGAGGAATTTGATGATGTCCACGCCCTGGCTACGACCTATGACAACTTCTGGTCGAGTGTCGGTGTGCATCCGGACAACGAAGGCGTAACCGAGCCCTCTGTCGACGATCTGGTTCGACGTTCGGCCTTGCCCAAGGTGGTGGGTATCGGAGAGACCGGGCTGGACTATTTCAGGCTCGGCGAGCGGACGGTAGCGGACATGGCCTGGCAGCGCGAACGTTTTCGGGTCCATATTCGTGCTGCCCGCCAGACCGGTCTGCCGCTCATCATCCACACCCGAAATGCCTCCAGCGATACGCTGGCGATCTTGCGCGATGAAGGCGAGGGCGCTGCGGGGGACCACCTTGCAGGCGGCGTGTTCCATTGTTTTACCGAAACCTTGGCCGTGGCACGCGCCGCCCTGGATGCCGGCTTTTATATTTCTTTTTCCGGCATTCTGACGTTTAAAACAGCAGCGGATCTGCGCGAGGTGGCTCAATTTGTCCCACTCGATCGCTTGCTGATAGAAACCGACAGCCCCTACCTTGCCCCCGTGCCTTATCGCGGCAAAACCAATAATCCGTCCTATGTCCCCTATGTGGCTCAATCGGTGGCTGAACTCAAAGGGCAAAGCTTGGAAACTGTCGCCCTCGCCACCAGCGACAACTTTGAACGGCTCTTCAAAGCGGTCAAAGGCAAGGACTTGATATGACTACAAACTTAACAAAATACTTTAAGTTATTTATATATCTATATGTTTTCGTTGGATTTAATGTTGCAAGTGCCGGATCTTATGAAGATTTTCTTGATGCGGTCAAGCGGGACGACGCGGCAACGGTGCAGCAACTTCTGGGGCGCGGCTTTGATCCCAACACTGCCTACCCACAGGGCCAAACCGGTCTGCTGATAGCCATTCGGGAGCCTTCTCCCAAAGTGGCCAGTAGCCTTGTGGCGTCAAGCAAGATTGACCTGAACGCCCTGAACGCCCAGGATGAAAGTGCGCTAATGCTGGCGGCGCTCAAAGGTCAGCTGGAGCTGGCGGAAAAAATGATTAGCAAGGGGGCCGACGTCAACAAAACTGGCTGGACCCCGCTGCATTACGCGGCCAGCGGCGGCCATGTGGCAGTCCTACGCCTCCTGCTGGAGCATCACGCTTACATTGACGCCATTTCGCCCAACGGCACTACGCCACTCATGATGGCGAGCATGTATGGCAGTCCGGCAGCCGTACAGGCCTTGCTGGAGGAGGGTGCTGACCCTCTGCTCACCAATCAGCAGGGACTGACCGCCTTGCAGTTCGCCCAACGCGCCAACCGGCCTGATTCAGCCGCACTGATCATCAAGGGTATTCGTAGCCAGCGTCCTGCCGGCCAGTGGTGAATCGGCACCTGCGCCCATTTTCAATGCCAAGGGGGCAGTTTCAAAACCGATAAAGCAGTGCCGGGTTATCGACCAAAACTTGCTGAAGAAGCTGGGAGTTTGGAAGCCAGCTGCTCAGATCTTGCAACAGCGAGCCGAACGGAATGGACCGATAAGCACTCACCTCGTGAGCCAGCTTTCCTGCTTCGCGGTTGGTATGGGGCCAGTCACTGCCCCACAGCACACGTTCAGGATTCGCCTTCAAATACATGGCGGCCAGCCCAGCTGCTGCCGCCCCCGAGTCAAGGTCGGCAGAGCCAAGGCGGTAGGGCGCAGACAACTTCACGTAGGCCCGTCCTGCCCGGACCAGTTGAACGACAGCTGCAATCCGGACATCCGTGTCGCTGCAGGAGCCCGGTACCATGGCAAAGTGGTCCAGCACCACCGGTACCGGCAGCTTGGCCAAAAAGGGCACTGCGGCGGCAAGGGTGTCCAGCGAGGCATAGACCTGAAGGTGCCAGTGGAATGCCGCCACCCGCTCGGCCCAGGCCCAGAGAGCGCGGCCCATTGCCTTGCCATCCTGCAGGCTGGCGCTTTCCACATTGACTCGCAAGCCCCTGACACCGCGAGCCGAGAGGGCATGCAGTTCCTGGTCGGTCGCATCCCGCGCCACTACCGCGATGCCACGGCCCGCCTCGCCCAGAGCGTCCAGGCTGTCGAGCAAACACGCGTTGTTGGTGCCGTAAACGCTGGGTTGAACGATGACGGCGCGGCTCAGCCCCGTTTTTGTGAGGTGTTCGCCCAGTGCATGGACGCTGGCCAATCCCGGGGTGTAGTGGCGGTCGGCCACCATCGGATAGTGCTCTGAAGGTCCGATCACATGCACATGGCAGTCGCATGCACCTGGGGGCAAAGCCTGGTCTTTTCCCATCAAGACGCCAGCAGCCGGGCTGCAAAAGCCTGGCCGGTTTCACGCGTGCCCAATTTTCCGCCGACATCCCGGGTGGCCTCTCGGGCGCTCACAGCAGCTGCGGCTGCCTGCTCAATCGATGCGCTAGCCGCTTCAAAGGCTTTCAGTCCCTTGCGCTGACCGTGCCAACCCAAAAGCATGCCTGCCGACAGGATCAGCGACAGCGGGTTGGCGATATTTTGTCCCGCGATGTCGGGCGCAGAACCATGAGCGGCCTGACCCATAGCGTGCGCCGTGCCGGCATTGAGCGAGCCCCCCAAGCCCAGGCTGCCCGACAACTCTGCAGTCAAATCCGACAGGATGTCACCAAACATATTGGTGGTCACAATCACATCAAAACGCTCCGGCGCGCGCACCACATGCGCCATCATGGCGTCGACGATGAAGTCGTCAACCCGCACTGCGGGGAACTCCTTTGCCACAGCATGGCAGATGTCGATAAACATGCCATCGCCAATTTTCAGCACATTGGCCTTGTGCACGATGCTGACATGCTTGTCCCTCGTCATGGCCAGTTCAAAAGCCGATCGCGCAATGCGCTCACAACACAGGCGCGTGATGCGGCGCAATGAAATCACCACGTCTGGTGTGATCAGCATCTCGCTGCTACCCGATTCGATGTTGCGATCGGCGTAAAAGCCTTCGGTGTTTTCGCGCACCACCACCAGGTTGAAGTCACCAAAGCGCGCGGGCATGCCCGGATAGGTCCGCGCCGGACGGATGTTGGCGTGCAGATCCAGGCTCTTGCGAAAAAACTTGGACGGGTTGATCTCACCCTTGGCTTCATCCTTGAAGTCATAAGTGGCCATGGGTCCCAGCATCAAGCCGTCTGCTGCGCGAACTTTCTCCAGCAAGGCGGGCGTTACAGTGGCGCCAAACTGCTGCAGGCTGTCATGCCCGGCAATGTCATGAATCAGTTCAAGCCCCAGACCAAAACGGCTGGACGCAGCATTCAGTACCTCCACGGTGGCCGACATGGTTTCTGGTCCAATGCCGTCGCCTGGCAATACAACTATCTTCATGGGTGTTTCCTGTGGTTTCGAAGGCGGCTAGTCCGGGTAAAAGCGACGGCTTGTATCGATCATTCTTTGTTGAGTTTGAGCCCGGCGGTTTTCACCACGCTGCGCCATAAAACCAGTTCCCGGCTCAACGCGCGTTGAAAATCAGCCGGTGAGCCACTGATAGCGTCAGCCCCCTCATTGACCAGTCTGCCGCGAACCGGATCGATGGCCGCTGCTGCATTGATGGCAAGATTGAGTTTGTCGACCACTGCCCTGGGCGTTTTGGCCGGTGCCAACACACCCCACCAGGTCGTGATGTTGAAGTCACTGACGCCGGATTCAGCCATAGTGGGCGTGTCCGGGAAAAGTGGCGAGCGCTGGAGTCCCGTTACCGCCAGCAGGTTGACCCGACCCTCGCGCACGTGCGGCAAGATGGTCGGAACCGTGGCAAAAAACAAGTTCACCCGGCCAGCGAGTAAGTCGATCGTGGCGGGGCCGCTGCCCTTGTAAGGAACATGGGTCAAATTGAGCTGGGTTCGGCTGCGAAACAATTCGCCAGCCAGATGGTTGATGCTGCCGTTGCCAGCCGAACAATAGTCCAGCCCTTGCGGGCGAGCCTGTCCTAGCGCGCGAAGCTGCGTGATATTTTTGGCGCCTAACTCCTTGCTGCTGACCACCAGCAGGGGACCCCGGCCAATCATGGCGACTGGCGCAAAATCCTTTTCGACGTCGAAGGGTGTGCTGGCTTCCGCTGCGGCATTGGTGATGAAAGTCGAGGTGGCAAACAGCAGGGTATAGCCGTCAGCTTGTGCCTTGGCAACGCTGTTAGCGCCTATGGCACCGCCACCGCCGCCCCTGTTTTCAACGATGACGGGCTGGCCGAGCTTGTCGGAAAGCACCCTGGCGACATCGCGCGCAATACTGTCGGTACCACCGCCTGCGGCAAACGGCACGATCAGTGTGATGTTTTTTGCCGGATAGTTCTGCGCCCAGGCAAGCGCCGGCGCCATGGCCGGCACCAGAACACCCAGCAGAGCGAGAACCTTGAGAGCAGGGCGGTGGCGGGATTTGGCTTTGATTTTGGTGGATGAAATGGGCATGGATGGCGCTATGTGGATGGCGGGACGGTCCCGTCCCCGACTATTATCAGGCCGGGCGAATCACTACCGCGCCACGCTATTTTCCTAAGACGACACCCTATGAGCGCCTTCACCGAAACCCAAGTCAGTCTGTCGGAAGCCGCGCTAACCGAGCTGGCCATCCGGTCTTTCCAGGGCTTGGGGCTCGCTCAAAAAGATGCGCAGGATGTCTGCCGGGTTCTGGTGCTGGCCGATCTGTTTGGCTTGAGCACCCATGGCCTGAGCCGAGTCGAGTCTTATGGTGACCGCCTTGAGCTCAAAGGCATCAACCCGCGCCCAAACATCACCCTGGAGCAGGTCGCACCTGCGCTGGTCAAGGTGGACGGTGACAACGGGGTAGGCCCGCTGGTGGGCATGCGCAGCCTGGAAGCGGCCATGGACCTGGCCCGCGAATGTGGCGTCGGCATGGCCTTCGCGCGCAACAGCAATCATTTCGGTCCTGTTTCTCCTTACTCCTACATCGCTGCCGAGGCGGGTTTTGCCAGCATGATTGGCAGCAATGCCAGCACCACCATCGCCCCCTGGGGTGGTAGCGATGCCCGGCTGGGCAACAGCCCCTTGGGTTTCGGCGTGCCTAACCCAGGCGGCGCCCCCTTCATGTTGGACATGGCCATGAGCGTGGTGGCCCGAGCCAAGATTCGCCATGCCTTCAAACGGGGGCAAGCGATTCCCGACACTTGGGCAACCGACAAATCAGGCGCGCCCACCACGGACGCCGCCCAGGCACTGGAGGGGTTTTTGTTGCCGATTGGCGGGCATAAGGGTTATGGATTGGCCTTGCTGGTCGATATGCTGGCCGGCGTGCTGTCGGGCGCTGCCTACCTGACCCACGTGAAGTCCTGGCTCGACGCGCCGGAAGCGCCCCAGAACCTCGGCCATTTTTTCGTTTTGATCAACACGAAAATGCTGGGTTCTCAACCATGGCTGGCAGACCGTATGAATGACTTTGCAGCCATTCTGCATGGCAGCCCGGCTGCTGATGCCGGCAAACCTGTGTTGGTGCCCGGCGAGATCGAACTTGGCAAAATGGCCAGGCAACGCGAGCACGGAATCGCGATCGATGCATCCGTGCTGGCACTACTGCGCCAGCATGCTGCCAAGTGCCCGGTCTGATGGCGTAGCGCGCCAGGCGATAGCTTTGTAGCTAATCCTTTTAAACCTTCCACCCAGTAACGATGACCTTAAACGCTTCTCTTGTGGCTGCATTCGCTCCGACAGGTCGTCTGCGGGCATCTATCAATCTCGGCAATCCGATTCTTGCCAATAGAGAGCCTCTCACCGGCCTGCCGGTGGGTGTCTCAATCGACCTGGCGCAGGCTTTTGCAAGCCACCTGGGCATCGAACTGGAGCTGGCGGTGTTCGATACCGCTGGCAAGTCAGTCGATGCAGTGAGAACTGAACGCGCGGACATCGGTTTTTTTGCGATTGACCCGTTGCGTGGCGCAGAAATTTCCTTCACCGCGGCCTATGTGTTGATTGAAGGGGCGTATTTGGTACGCGAAGGTTCTCCTATCACGCACAACGAAGAAGTCGACAAAGACGGCTGTCGGGTCACGGTTGGTGAGGGAAGTGCATACGACCTTTATTTGAGCCGGGAACTCAAGCATGCCCAAATTGTTCGAGCGGTCAGCTCGCCGGCCGTGGTGGATACGTTTGTCGCACAGGGTCTTGATGTGGCGGCTGGCGTCAAACAGCAATTGCAGGCAGATGCTGTGCGAATCGCGGGATTGCGATTGTTGCCGGGTCGATTCATGGTCATCGAGCAGGCGATGGGAACACCCAAAAGTCGCGGTCTTGACGCCGCTGAATTCTTAAGCCAGTTTGTAGAGGACATGAAAGCCACAGGGTTCGTGGCGCAAGCTCTGGAAAGGCATGGCATTCAGGGGGCGACGGTGGCGCCGCCGAAGCGCTAGCGGGTTGCCAAGGCAGCGTCCAGATGGTTTTGGAGTTCTGTACTTCTTTGATAATATTCCACGATGTATATTATGTTAAGTAAAATAAAAACCTGC
>JANOLL010000401.1:0-2429 GCA_031419775.1 Polaromonas sp.
CAGAGTGCCAGTTACGCTGAAATCTGGAAGAGCCGGTATTTTCGAAAAATGTCGCCTTTGGCTTTTTTTAACTATGGCGGCCTGATCGCATTGCAAACGCTTTGGGCCGGCCCGTGGATGGTCAGGGTTGCAGGCTATTCCGCGCTAGAGTCCGCCACAGGCCTTTTTTACATCAATGGGGTCATGCTCGTGACTTTTTGGGGCTGGGGGCTATTCAATCCTTGGCTGGCCCGTAACGGTTGGCATGCCGATCGACTGATTCAATGGGGAGTACCGCTCAGTCTGGCGTCGCTCGGCTTCAATATCTGGGCCGGGGTGTCTACTGGATGGCTGGGGTGGGCGGTGTTTTGCATGTTCTCCAGCGTACTGGGCCTGGCACAGCCAGCCGTTGGCATGGCATTTCGGTCTGCCTTGGCCGGTCGCGCCTTGTCTGCCTACAACTTGGTAATTTTTTCAGGTGTCTTCGTGACGCAGTGGGGAATTGGGCTTCTGATTGACGCTTTCACAGCGGCCGGCCTGACGCTAACCGGCAGTTATCAAGCGGCGATGGGGGTGATTTTGTGTTGTTGTCTCGCGTCATATGCCTATTTTCATACTTCGAACGCTGATAATTCGGAGCAATGAACGGCATATTTATCATTGCTCACGCTCCATTGGCGTCTGCTTTGCGGCAATGTGTGCTGCATGTTTTTCCCGACAATCTGGCGGGTGTGGTCGCTCTGGATGTTCAACCTAATATGCCGCCAGAAGAGACGCTGGCGCAAGCCCGCATCATGTTTGACCACCTGCAGCATGAAAGCGTACTGGTACTGGTCGATGTGTTTGGCGCGACGCCATGCAATGTTGCGCAGAAGCTGGTCGATGGCGTGAACTCCAAATTGATCGCTGGCATCAACTTGCCGATGCTGTTGCGCGCGGTGTCGTATCGGCAGGAATCGCTTGATGGGCTGGTAGCGCGTGCCCTGGCTGGTGCCACCCAGGGAGTGATGCAAGTGGCCATCACTGCGCCGCAAAACCAGGCCCGACGTCACCATGATCAAGACCAGCACGAACATCAGCAATAAGCTGGGCCTGCATGCCCGCGCATCGGCCAAGTTGACCAAGCTTGCCGGCAGCTTCCCGTGTGAGGTGTGGATCAGCAAGGGCGATCGGCGCGTCAATGCGAAGAGCATCATGGGCGTGATGATGCTGGCAGCGGGGGTCGGCAGTTCAGTGGAACTTGAAACCCACGGGAGCAGTGAACAGGCGGCGATGGATGCCCTGCTGGCCCTGATCAACGACAAATTTGGAGAAGGCGAGTAGAAATGGTGCCTCCACGTCCCCGCACTTCGGGGCGATCAGTGTCCCCCGCGGAGGCCGCCCGGCATGCGGACCGGCAAAGCCGGGTCCGCGTCTCGGACTGGTTTAAAACATCTTTATGCGGAGAGTGATCGCTTGACCTTTTCAGTTCACGGTCTGGCAGTTTCCAGAGGAATCGCAATTGGGCGGGCCGTTCTGGTCGCTTCGAGTCGCGCCGACGTGGCGCATTATTTTGTCGATCCTTCCCAATCCGACGATGAAATCGCCAGGGTACGAATGGCCCGCAATGCGGTGGCGGAAGAAATCACCCGCATCAAGCAGGACCTGCCAAAAGATGCGCCGCACGAACTGGCGGCACTCCTTGACGTGCATTTGCTATTGCTGCAGGACCAGCAACTCATCAGCGGTGTGAAACACTGGATCGCCGACAGGCATTACAACGCCGAATGGGCCTTGACCACGCAGTACGAAATCATCGCCCGCCAGTTTGACGATATGGAGGACGAGTACTTGCGCGAACGCAAGGCCGACCTTGAGCAAGTGGTAGAACGGATTTTGCGGTCTATGAAAGGTATGGCGTCGCCTTTGCAGCCGGTGCTTCAAGCGGGCGCAAGTCGCAAACAGCTGCAGCAAGACTTGTTGCTAGATGACACCATGGACGTCCCCTTGGTCCTGGTGGCGCACGACATTTCCCCCGCCGATATGCTCCAGTTCAAGCGCAGCCTTTTTGCAGGTTTCGCGACAGATGTAGGTGGGCGAACCTCTCACACGGCTATCGTCGCGCGCAGTCTGGATATTCCGGCCGTGGTAGGGGCGCGCAGTGCCAGCCAGCTGATCGAGCAGGACGACTGGGTCATCATCGACGGCGACGCGGGCGTGCTGATTGTGGATCCGTCGCCCATTATTTTGGCGGAATACGGCTTCAAGCAGCGCCAGGGCGAGCTGGAGCGGGAGCGCCTGTACCGTCTCAAGCACACTGCCGCCGTAACCCTTGACGGCCAACACGTCGAACTGCTGGCCAACATTGAAATGCCCGAAGACACCGCCGGTGCCATCCACGTCGGGGCAGTCGGTGTCGGGCTTTTTCGCAGTGAGTTTTTATTCATGGGACGCGACTCCAAAGGCCAGAG
>JANOLL010000402.1:0-3693 GCA_031419775.1 Polaromonas sp.
TTATCGGCCTGATGTCGGGCACGTCACTTGATGGCGTGGATGGTGTGCTGGCCTGCTTTTCAGACCGGCAGATGCGCGTGATCGCAGCTGCCAGTGCGCCTTTTCCCGAGCATTTGCAGCATGAACTGCTGGCCTTGAACGCCCCGGGTCCCAACGAACTGCATCGCGCAGCATTGGCAGGCAACCAAATTGCCACGATTTATGCCAGCGTCGTCGCCCGGCTGATGGATAGCGCGGCGCAGCAAGATCTTCCGGCCTCCGCCGTCAGGGCTGTCGGCGCCCACGGACAGACTGTCAGACATCAACCGCCCCTTTCCGGTACAGACTACAGGGGCCATGCTTATACCGTGCAGCTCAACAATCCCGCGCTGCTGGCCGAACTCACCGGCTTAGACGTGGTGGCCGATTTTCGCAGTCGGGATGTTGCGGCGGGCGGCCAGGGCGCGCCGCTGGTACCTGCCTTTCACCATAGCGTTTTTGCGAAAAGTGACAGCGCGGTCGTGGTACTCAATCTGGGCGGTATCGCCAATATCAGCATGCTGCCCGCAACGGGAAGCATGCCTGCGTCTGCGGTCCTGGGTTTTGACTGTGGCCCTGGCAATGCGCTGCTGGACACCTGGTGTCAGCGGCACACCGGCCAGCCTTTTGATGCCGGTGGCGCCTGGGCGGCCAGCGGGCAATTGATTCCAGAGCTGCTGGTCAGTCTGCTCGATGAGCCTTACTTTTCCAGATTACCGCCGAAAAGCACAGGCCGGGATTTATTCAATCTCGGGTGGCTGGAGTCAAAACTGGCACCGTGGGCTAGCCAGCGCCCCCAGGACATTCAATACACCTTAACTGAATTGACCACCAGCACCTGCGTCACGGCCATTAACAGCTATGGAAAAAATAGCGCTGAACTGATTGTGTGTGGCGGTGGGGTGTTCAACGAGCACCTGATGCAACGCCTGCAGACAGGCTTGCCGTCTGTTAAGGTGAGTGCGTCGGATACGCATGGGATACCGGCCCAGCAGGTTGAGGCGGCCGCGTTCGCCTGCTCGCCCGCCAGACCATTAGCCGTCAACCGGGCAATCTCGCCAGCGTTACCGGCGCGACCGGTCCGCGGATTCTGGGTGCCATCTACCCGGGCTGAACCGGCCGGACACAAAAAAACCGCCTGACGGCGGTCTTTCTAAACTTCGACTCATTCAGGCGGAGAAGCTTGAACCGCAACCGCAGGTACTCGTGGCGTTTGGATTTTTGATGACGAACTGGGCGCCTTCCAGGTCATCTTTATAGTCAATCTCGGCACCCACCAGATACTGGTAGCTCATGGCGTCAATCAGCAACGACACACCGTTTTTGGTCATGGTGGTGTCGTCTTCGTTGGTGATCTCATCAAATGTGAAGCCGTATTGAAAACCCGAGCAGCCACCGCCCTGGACGAACACGCGCAGTTTCAGGTCAGGATTGCCTTCCTCAGCAATCAATTCCGCCACTTTGCTGGCCGCGCTGTCTGTGAAAACAAACGGGGCGGGCATCTCGGTCTGGATAACTTCAGCAACTGCACTCATGGGTAACTCCGTTTCAAAACTCAACTTCGACCTCAGGACCTGATACTACCGCAAGTCTATCAACCACAAGGGCCGTGTGTCTACGATAGCCACAAGAGTTGTGAGTGCACACTCACCAACTTCACTCAGGTCTAAAAATTATTGGCAGCCAGCTTCAGCACCGGCTTGTCTTCCGCGAGCTGACTGGTTGGCCTGAGTTGACCTGAGATCATGGCACCCTGATGCATTTCAAGCGCCTTGTAAGACACATCGCCTTCAATGCTCGCCTTGGGTTGCAGTTCCAGCAACTCGGTAGCATGCACCGGGCCCATGACCCGACCGTTGATGATGACGTGGTCCGCATGAACTTTGCCCCGGACGCAGGCAGACTCACTGATCACCAGGATGCTGGAACTTCCTTCCTCCGCGCAGATGTCTCCGATGACTTCTCCGTCAATCCGCAGTCCATCTGTGAACTTCACATTGCCCTCGATGCAGGTGCCCGGAGCAATCAGGCTTTTGATCGGCGGCTGCTTTTTTTTGCTGAACATCGAAAGTTCCTGTGAGTGGGTTAATCAAGACTTTAATTTAAAGGTCTGCACCGAGCGGGTGGCGCTTCCTTCCATTATTTTAGCCGTTACGGTTTGCACGAGCGCCTGAGGCGGCAGCTCAAGAACCCCTTCAACCCGGCGGTATTGTTTGACCTGCAAGACCTGCGCCCCGCCTGGCAAATTGAGCGTCCAGGGTTTTCCGGCTAGCGTGCCGCTGACCAGCAAGTCGAGCTTGCCTTGGAAATCCGGGGTGTCCTTGACCGGCTGAATCACCAGTACCTGCCACTTGAGCTGCGTGGGGCTCAGCAGTTCGGCCTGCAGACTGCGCACGGAAACGCCATTCCCCCCTCCCGCTGGGAGAAGCTTCTCGAAAAAACCCAAGTCGTCACGCAGTGACAAGTTGTCTGACTCGAGCTTGCGGATCTGAATCATCATCTTTTCCTGAGCCGCCTTTTCCGCGGTGAGCAGGCTGCCCGAGGTATTGGCGATGGACTGGGCTTTGTCGCGCTCAACCCGCAGCACGCTGACTTCCTCCCGCAACAGCCTGAGTTCTTCCCTGGCGTTGGTGTCCAGGCCGGCAATACCTTTACCGATTTCAAAAGCCCATAATGCAATGGCAGCCGAAAAACCCAGAGTGACTGCCCCCATCATCCAGCGAACTGGCCACGGCAACGCGCTGCGAACAGCCATGCGGGGAGAACTGATCGTCAAACGACGGCGAAACAAACGAAATTTCAAAGCGGGTACAGGGTTAACCTTAGGGACTAGTCATTGTGCACTGAAGGAAGCCGAGACATAAAAAAACCGCCGGGTGCAAACCAGGCGGTTTTTGATGAAGCGACAGAAAATTAGCGCTTACTGAACTGCTTGCGACGGCGAGCTGAACGGAAACCGACCTTTTTACGCTCGACTTCACGTGCATCACGCGTGACAAACCCAGCCTGGCTCAGCGCCGGCTTGAGGGTGGTGTCATAGTCGATCAGCGCACGGGTGATACCGTGACGAATGGCACCGGCCTGGCCAGACTCGCCGCCGCCGTGAACGTTGATCATGATGTCAAACGTCTCGACGTGGTTGGTCAGAAACAGGGGCTGGCGCACGATCATGATCGAGGTCTGGCGACCAAAGAACACCTGGATGTCCTTGTCGTTCACCGTGATCTTGCCGCTACCTTTTTTGATGAACACGCGGGCGACGCTGGATTTGCGACGGCCGGTGCCATTGTTCCATTCACCGATCATTTGGCGGCCTCCCGTTGAGCGTTGGCGGAAATGCCAGCAATTTCAAGTACTTTGGGCTGTTGGGCGGTGTGCGGATGCTCGGCACCGCCGTAGACCTTGAGCTTTTTGATCATCGCGTAGCCCAGCGGGCCTTTTGGCAACATGCCTTTGACGGCTTTCTCAAGCGCGCGGCCGGGGTGTTTGTTCTGCATGTCACGGAAATTGGTGGCAGTGATGCCGCCCGGATAGCCGGAATGACGGTAGTAAATCTTGTCGGTCGGTTTGGCACCGGTCACGCGCAGCTGGGCTGCGTTGATGATGACGATAAAGTCACCGGTGTCGACGTGAGGCGTATAAATGGCCTTGTGTTTGCCGCGCAAACGGAGAGCA
>JANOLL010000403.1:0-3537 GCA_031419775.1 Polaromonas sp.
AGTGGCGGCCGATGAAATTAAGAAGGCTACGGATAAATTCAGTCGGGTTTTCAAGGTTCACAATGTGCGGGCCAGGCACCTCGGCAAATTCAAAAGCCGGGTTCTGCCGTGCGTAGTCCTGCAGGAAGAGGCCAGGAACTGCCTTGTCTGCAAGACCAGACATGAAAAAAGTCGGAACCGTCAATCCCGCCAGTCGATCTCGCTGATGCATACCAGAAAGGGCCCGGCAGCATGCAGCAAAGCCGTTGACTGAAGTTGCCAACAAAGTCTGACGAACTCTGTCAACCTGCTCAGGGTTCCCAGCTATGAACGACGGCGTCAGCCAGCGGTCGAGCATCGGAGCAAGAATGGCGTCCATTCCCTGTTGCTCGACAGTTTGGGCGCGCTGCAACCACATGTCCGAGGCAGCCTGATCAACCTCCAGTCGCGAATTGACGACCATCAGCGACTGCACCTGAGCTGGCGCATGATGCGCGAGCGCAACGCCGACACATCCACCCAGCGACAGGCCAACGACATGGCTACGTTTGATGTCCAGCTGCTGCCACAGCTGCAGCACATCATTGGCCAAATCGTCGACCGTACAACTGGTCTCCTCCCGCCTATCGCCGCCATGACCGCGGAGGTTGTACACCAGAACGCGGTGCTCACGCGCCAAGGCATCGATTTGCCCCGCCCAGATGTCCAGACTGGAGCCCACCGGATGACTCAAAGTGACCCAATCGCCTGCATCGGAGCCATGTACGCGATAGTTTGATACTGCTGTCATGCGGTCATGCCGATCAGATGCCAAGAAAATTGCGCGGTATGAAACCTTAGAACTTGATCTTCAGTAGCCGTGCGGCATTACCGCCCTGGATCAGTTCGCGAGATGCACGTGGCAACCTTTTTACCTGCGCGATCAAGCCAAGCGGGTCTTCCTCACCCATGTCGTAGGGATAGTCTGTGCCGAGGACCACATGGTCCGCACCGAAACGATCGATCAGACGTTTGAGCATTTCAGGATCAAAAGTGATGGAGTCGAAATAGAACTTTTCCAGGTACGACGATGGCGGGCGCTTGATGACCGTACGGCAATCTGCCCGGGCGCGCCACGCATGATCCATTCGGGCCCAATAATGAGCAATGAAGCCGCCGCCGTGGGCGACCACAATTTTAAGTTTGGGGTAACGCGCCATCACACCGTCAAAAATCAGGTGCGCCACGGCAACCGTTGATTCCAGCGGATTACCAATCACATTGTTGAAGTAGTGGTTGGTCAGGCGATCGGCCTGGGTGTAGCCCAGAGGGTGCATAAAAATCACCACGCCCAGTTCCTCGCACCGGGCAAAAAACTTGTCCAACTTCAGGCTCGGATCAGTGAGATTTTTGCCGTTGACATTGGTACAGATTTCTATCCCCCGCATGCCCAGATTTTTCACGCAATATTCGAGCTCGCGGATGGCAAGCTGCGAGTCCTGCAATGGAACCGAGCCCAGCCCGACAAA
This sequence comes from Polaromonas sp., assembly GCA_031419775.1. Taxonomy (GTDB): domain Bacteria; phylum Pseudomonadota; class Gammaproteobacteria; order Burkholderiales; family Burkholderiaceae_C; genus Polaromonas. Next base: position 1,488 of record JANOLL010000403.1, read on the forward strand.
GCGGTCGGGGGTATCGGCAACAATTTTTGCAATGCCCTCATTGACTTCACGGGCCAGTTGGGCACCGTAATCAGGCTCCGTGAAATAAAAGAAATGGTAGGGAGCTGGGCAGACCGCCTGGATGTCCACACCCATCCGATCCATATCGACCAGCCGCTCAGTGACGCCCGTGAGTTTGGGCGCACGGGTCTTCATCTGCTTGACATTGGTTTCACGCGTCAGCGCATTCGCAAACACGGTGGTCGGGTCGTGCTCTGCCGGATTCAGGTGCGCTGTTTTGGCGTTGACTTCAGGGTTAAGGTAATGGCAATGCAGGTCGACAACCTTGGACTTACCGGCCCGGCTTTTAACCACGGGTCGCGTGCTCTTAGCCGTCGCAGCGGTTTTTGTAGCGGCTGCAGAACGGGTTGAGCCATGCTTGTGCAGCGGGTCGGTGCAGTGAGGTGAGCAGGTATAAAACATGTGTACTCCTTTGGTTTTGTATCAAGCAGCGCTTACCAATCTTTAGTTTTGTCGGCACCGGCTGAATACTTTTTTGTTTATCTTACGATAACTAGCTACATTTCTGGTAATTTATGATGGAAAGTAGGTGCAGCGACTCAGCTGCTCACGGCAGCAGGATACAAGCAATTATTTTTGGAGTCAGACATGCACATTGGTATTGCCGGTACTGGAAAAATGGGTTCCGCCATTGCCACCCGGCTTTTGGGGCTAGGGCACCAGGTCACCGTCTGGAACAGGACCTCCGCTCGCGCCCAACCACTGCTTGCCTTGGGCGCAAAGTGGTCAGAATCGCCGCAGGCCCTGGCCGGTCAGACAGATACCATCATCTCCATGCTGACGGACGAGGTAGCACTTGATCAGGTCTATTCTGGAAATAACAGCTTGCTAGCCGGTTCCGTCGGACGCTCGCTATTCATCGACATGAGCACCGTCAGGCCGCACAAGCAGCAGGACATCGGGGCCAAAGTCAAAGCAGCAGGCGGCGCTTACCTTGAGTGCCCAGTCGGCGGCAGTGTCGGGCCAGCATTGGAAGGCAAGTTACTGGGCTTTGTTGGCGGCGATCCGGCTTACCTGGAACGCGCCAGACAAGTACTGGAGCTTCTATGCCGGCGTATCGAATACGTAGGCCCGCTCGGCTCAGGGGCAACCATGAAACTCGCCATCAACCTTCCGCTCATGGTCTATTGGCAAACACTTGGCGAGGCACTGTCGCTGATCGAGCCGCTCGGATTGGACCCCAAACGGGTGATGGAAATTTTTTCCGAAACGTCTGGCGGTCCCAACATGCTCAAAACTCGCGGTCCTATGATCGCGCAGGCGCTCAGCGGGACTGGCAACGGCCAGGTGACAGTCGACCTGTCCACCATGCGAAAGGACGTTAGGTCCATGCTGGCCCAGGGCGCGCTGGACCAATCTGAGCTGCCGTTGACGGCACTCACCCTCCAATGCCTGGACCGCGCCGCTGACTCAGGCCTGGACTCGTCCGATTGCACACAACATCTGGTTTGGTGGCTGCAGAAGGGTCGCAAAACTTGAGGGCAGCCGGGCACTGCTCAGGATTTGACCGCCGCGATGGCCCCCACGGCGTTGAACAAATTACGAATGGTGTCTGCCTCGATTCGCCGGGTGATGAATACCAGGCGGGTATCGGTATCGTCGCTCGGCCAACGGTCCAGCGTGACCGGCGGATGAAAAATATGCTGCACGGCCTGCACCACCACCGGCCTCCCCTCCACGTTCACTATCCCCTTGATACGCAGCAAGTCAGGCCCCCGTAAAGTCGCCAGAAGCTCAAGTGCAGCAGTCAGCGCTGACCAGGTAAACGGCTTGTCAAAACGCAGCGAAAGCGTATTGATGGATTGATCGTGGCGAAACGTGCGTGCGCCCAGATAACACGCACCCTCCGATAGCGGTTGGTCAAGTGGCTCGCCCAAAAAACTCAGCGTGGCACGACCCGCGCGTGCCGACGCCAGCCCGAGATGAGTCAGCGCCGATGGCTCTACCTCTCCATTGACCAGCAGCGAGACCCCTGCACCCGGGTTGACAG
>JANOLL010000404.1:0-6414 GCA_031419775.1 Polaromonas sp.
CGGCAATCTGGTCGAGCAGGGAGTGCTGGAGGATGGCCGTCACTTCGCCAAGTGGGTCGACCCGCATAAAAAGCCCGCTTATTTGTTTGCGTTGGTCGCTGGCCAACTGGTATGCCGTGAGCAACGCATCACCTCGCGCGCCGGCAAAGAGCACACGCTGCAGGTCTACGTGCGCCCGGGCGACCTCGACAAAACCGAGCACGCCATGAACTCGCTGATGCATTCGGTCGCCTGGGACGAAGCCCGCTTTGGTCTGTCGCTTGACCTGGACCGATTCATGATCGTCGCCACCAGCGACTTCAACATGGGTGCGATGGAAAACAAGGGTCTTAACATCTTCAACACCAAGTATGTTCTGGCGAATCAGGCCACTGCCACCGATGCTGATTTTGGCAACATTGAAAGCGTGGTCGGCCACGAGTACTTTCATAACTGGACCGGTAACCGCATTACCTGCCGCGACTGGTTCCAGCTCTCGCTGAAAGAAGGCCTCACGGTGTTTCGCGACCAGGAGTTTTCGCAAGACCTCTGCGGCGAGGCATCGGCAAGAGCCGTCAAGCGCATCGAAGACGTGCGCGTGTTGCGCACGGCCCAGTTTCCCGAAGATGCAGGCCCGATGTCGCACCCGGTGCGGCCTGACAGCTATGTGGAGATCAGCAACTTTTACACCGTCACCATTTACGAAAAAGGTGCCGAGGTGGTTCGCATGATGCAGACGCTGGTGGCCAGCCCGAACGACCCGCTGGGCCGCCAAGGCTTTGCCAAGGGTATGACGCTTTATTTTGCGCGCCATGACGGCAGTGCCGTGACCTGCGACGACTTCGCGCAGGCGATTGCCGACGCCAATCCTTTGTCTGACCTGGCACGTCTGCTGCCCCAGTTCAAGCGCTGGTACAGCCAGGCCGGTACGCCAAGGTTGCATGCACAGGGCATCTATGACGCCGCGGCTGCCACCTACTCCGTGACCTTAAGTCAAAGTTGTGTAGCGACGACCGGCCAAACTACCAAGGAGCCGTTTGTGATTCCCGTCGGGCTGGGCCTGCTCGGAAGCGACGGCAAAGATTTGCCGCTGCAGCTGGCGGGCGAAAGCCAGGCCCAGGCCGGGCCACGGACCCTGGTACTGACGCAGGCCAGCGAAACCTTTACTTTCACAGGCATCTCAACGGAGCCGGTGCCGTCCATCCTGCGTGGCTTCACGGCGCCGGTGGTGCTGGCTTTTGACTACACCGATGCCCAACTGCTGCACCTTCTGGCCCACGACAGCGACCCCTTCAACCGCTGGGAAGCAGGCCAGAGACTGGCCGTCAACAGGGCCGTCAGTGCTATTACTTCAATAGCGTCAGAGCAAGACTCCAAGCTGGCTAGCGTGCTGGATGATGTCTATATCGAGGCTATGCGCCAGGTTTTGCTTCACCCAACGCTCGATGCGGCATTCAAGGAACTGGTCCTCACGCTCCCGTCTGAAACCTATTTGGCCGAGCAGCTTGATGTGGTGGACCCGCAGCGTATTCATGCCGTGCGTGAAGCCATGCGCCTGCAACTGGCCACGGCGCTTCATGCTGAGTGGGAGGCTACCTATGCCGCCAATCAGGACACGGGCGCCTACACGCCTGACCCGGTGTCTTCGGGCCGGCGTGCGCTGGCCGGCATGGCGCTGATGCATCTGTGCCTCGCCGCTGCGGTCAGCCACGCCCCGGTGTGGCCAGGCAAGACCTTGCAGCGTTTTAAAGACGCTGCAAACATGACTGACCGTATCAACGCGCTGGCTGCGCTGGTGACCAGTGGCCATCCTCTCGCGGCAGAGGCTTTGCCGCGCTTTCATAAGATGTTCAAGGACGAGGCACTGGTGATTGACAAGTGGTTCAGCCTGCAAGCCAGCGCGCCAGACCGGAGCGGTAACGTGCTGCCAGCCGTCAGGCAGCTCATGAAGCACAGCGACTTCAGCCTGCGCAACCCGAATCGTGCCCGCAGCGTGATCAGCACTTATTGCCAGGCCAACCCCGCAGCATTTCACCGGCGCGATGCTGCCGGCTATGTGTTCTGGAGTGAGCGCGTGGTCGAACTCGACGCCACCAATCCGCAGGTCGCTGCACGCCTGGCGCGTGCCCTTGACCGCTGGAGCAAATTGGCCGAACCTTACCGCAGCGCAGCGCGCGAGGCGATTAAACGCGTCGCTTCGAAAACGGATTTGAGTAAAGACACGTACGAGGTCGTCACGCGCGCACTGGCCGGCTAACCCTGACTGGAAATCACGATGTCCCAAAAAATATCCCTGACCCGTTACCTGGTGGAGCAACAGCGTCAAGACGGTCATATTCCACCATCGTTGCGCCTGCTGCTTGAAGTGGTCGCGCGCGCCTGCAAAAGCATCAGTCAGGCCGTCAACAAGGGCGCACTGGGCGGCGTGCTGGGAACGGCGGGCAGCGAAAACGTCCAGGGTGAGGTGCAAAAAAAGCTCGACATCATCGCCAACGAGGTGCTGATAGAAGCCAATGAATGGGGCGGGCACCTGGCGGCCATGGCGTCTGAAGAAATGGACAGCATCTATGTGGTGCCCAACCGCTATCCGCAAGGCGAGTACCTGCTGCTGTTCGACCCGCTCGATGGTTCCAGCAACATTGATGTCAACGTCAGCATAGGCACCATCTTCAGCGTGCTTAAAAAACCCGACGCCTCCCGCGCAGGTACGACGATTGAAGAAAAGGACTTTCTGCAGGCTGGCAACAAACAGGTCGCCGCCGGCTACTGCGTTTATGGTCCGCAGACCACTCTGGTGCTAACAGTGGGCGACGGCGTGGCCATGTTCACACTGGATCGGGAGCAAGGCTCTTTTGTACTGACCGAAGAGAACGTGCAAATCCCGGCAGACACCAAAGAATTTGCCATCAACATGAGCAACATGCGGCACTGGGACGAGCCCGTCAAACGTTACATCGACGAATGTCTACAGGGAAAAGAAGGCCCGCGCGGCAAGGACTTCAATATGCGATGGGTGGCGTCCATGGTGGCTGACGTTCACCGCATTTTGACGCGCGGCGGCATCTTTATGTACCCCTGGGACAAGCGTGAGCCCGAAAAGGCCGGCAAGCTGCGCCTGATGTACGAAGCCAACCCCATGAGCTGGCTGGTCGAGCAGGCCGGCGGCGCTGCTACCAACGGCAAGCAGCGCATACTGGACCTTCAACCCGGCAAACTGCATGAGCGCGTTAGTGTGGTGTTGGGCTCCAGGAACGAGGTGGAGCGCGTCACGGCTTACCACTCAACGCTATAATTTGAGGCTGTCTGAAGAAAAACCAAGCCGGTGTAGCTCAGTCGGTAGAGCAGCTCATTCGTAATGAGAAGGTCGGGTGTTCGATTCATCTCTCCGGCACCAATGAAATCAAGGAAAGTCCGCTATCTAATCCATAGCGGATTTTTTTTTGGGCTAGCACGGGGCTAGCACCAAAATCAAAGCCAGTGGCCGTGACAGCTATCCCCGTTGACGAATCGCCGACTTTGAGTGTCGCTGGAATGGAGTGGCACTGCCTCGGACAGCGCCATCCAGATGGCAAACGGTAAATCCCGAGCGGACCGTTTTGCAGCATTTCTTGCAACATGCAAGCTATCTGGTTCTGCAATCAAAACCCCGCATTCAGCCGGAACATCATCAGCCTGTCCAATTGGGCGTCCTTTGCTGTCACAGCCCAGTACATACCAGTACTGACCACCGACATCTATGTAGCTATCCCGTTTGTCTTTGGATTTGAGATCGCCCAGCAAGTCTGCGCGACTGACTTTGATTTCGTGAACGATGGGCTCCAGGTAGCTGGCGACTGTTGTGTTGCGGATGGAGAACACATCGGGTCGGCACATCTTCCAACGAACAGTCTCCTCAACGTGAGCCGGCAGAGCCGCCCTCAAACTGAGGCTCGTCCAGACTACCCGTCCATCGCGCAGCATCTCCTGGTCGACTCGGTCGACAATGTCTCATGCAGGGATCGGTTCTGCCTGTTGCGCTGAATGGATTGAGCCAGATGAGGAATACCGCGGGGCGTCACCCTAACTTTCTCATGGCCAGTGGTTTCGGTAGCCCGCTCCAACAAGCCAGCTGCGATCAGTTCAATCTCGATCGTATCCGGGAAGGGCCAACCCGCCGAGCGATACATGTCCCGCAAACGTCTGGTGTGGAATCGACTCAGCTTTAATCCTTGCACATCGGGTTGGCTCATATCACTTCACCCTTCCCGGTTTACTCGAAGCGCGTGGGGTCGAACAGTACATCGCTTGAGAGCGGCTTCATCGAATAGGTCATGGCATTCTCGTCGTGAAATTGGACCGCTACAATCCTTTCGGTGTCGTCTCGTTTGCTGTCATTTCTGCTTCTGATTATTTTCCTGTGCCAGTCGCTACCCGTGCTGAGCACACAGGGCCTTGCCCAGCAGTCGCTGGATATCCAACACGGGACCTTGCATTGGCAAGACACTGAGCATCATCATCACGACGACCAATCGCTTCACGTTGAAGATAGCAGCGATCCCGCGCAACACGCACACGCGGACGCTGGCTTGAATACGCTCTGCCTGCTGACGGCAGGTTGGAGCGCTATGCCTAGGCAACTTCCGGTCTCCCCTGAGGTTTTGGTTGAAGCGCTCGGTCCGACGCTAGTCCTTGACGTTCCCCTCCAACCTCCCAAAGCGGCAGCCTGATCGCCAGCCCGACCTAAGCGGGCTGCTCGTGACTCAGTCGAACGTCACATATCCCACGACAACCAGGTTAGCTGCCTGCAGAAGCGCAGCTACGGCGAAGCACATCAGCATCCGCATCGCTAACCGCCTGGTGCGCTTGGATGGGAGAGTTTCGGGCCGGGCCATGCGTAACTTTGTTTGTCGGCTAACCCAGCCTACTGCAACGTAGATCGACAACTCAGAAAAATCCAATGCCACAACTCAAACCTCTGCTCATCCCCCTGGCGGCCACAACTGTGCTGGCAGCGCCGCTACTCGCGCTCGCACATGGCATCTCCGACGCCGATCGTCAGCGCATGCTCGACGGCGGGTTGCTGCAGTACATCGGTCTGGGCGCCAGCCACATGCTCACCGGCTACGACCACCTGCTGTTCCTGTTTGGCGTGGTGTTTTTCCTGACTACCTTCAAGGACATCGCTAAATTCGTCACGGCTTTCACCGTCGGTCACTGCATTACGCTGATCTTCGCGACCCTCTACCAGATCACCTGGAACTATTACCTGGTGGACGCCATCATCGCGGTGAGCGTGATCTACAAGGGCTTCGACAACAACGGCGGTTTCCAGAAATACTTCGACATGAAGTCACCAAACCTGCTGTTTGCGGTCTTCGCCTTCGGCCTGCTTCATGGGTTCGGCTTATCCACAAGACTACAACAGTTGCCACTGGGTGACGACCAGACCAGCATTTTGCTGCGTATCCTCAGCTTCAACGTGGGCGTGGAAGTCGGCCAGATCGCCGCGCTGAGCGTTATGGTCGCGGTGCTGGCGCTGTGGCGCCGCCGCGCATCCTTTGCGCGCTTCAGCTTCGCCGCCAACTCAGCGTTGGTATATGCAGGCATTTTGCTGTTACTGATGCAGTTGCACGGATACCAGCACGACGTCGATCCCGATGGTTTCCGTTTTCCGGTTCAGGAGCACAAGCACGTCCACGAAGACATAGATATTGAAAAGACAACCGACGACAGCCGAAACACTCTCAAATAACTTATCTTTTTTCACCACCTTAAGGAGCCTCCATGAAAAACTTCATCGCCACCACTTCGCTGATCGCCCTGTTCGCAGTTGCGCCTCCCGTCCTCGGCAATGAAGGCGGCAGCTGCCACTTCCACGGAAACAAGCCCGCTACCGAGAATGTCGTGCTGGGCTGCGCCAAGCAGCGCAAGGAAGCGCTGGTCAAATCGGGCAAGCTCGAATCGTCCTGGCAGACTCTGCAGCACAATGCCATCGAACAGGTAGATGGCAAGAAGGGCAAGGAATGGAAGGTGGCCTTCAAGGATCCCGCCGCGAAGGACAAGGCCAAAGAAACCCTCTACATGTTCTTCACGGTGACCGGCAACTTTATCGCCGCCAACTTCTCCGGCAAGTAACTTATGAACGCCTCAGTGAGTCAGGCATAGGCGTGGTTCCCTTAACAACCAATGCTGCGTTCCGGACTGAACCTGCAAACGGTTACCTTCGATCTCCGTACACGCGTCCTGAGTAGTTGCCCAGGTCGGGGCGCGGCCGATCACGCCAACTCATACATGGCTGCAGCTATTTTGCTTACGAGGCTTTGCACTTCTCGTGCATCGCTTGCATGCGGGTCCGCATTTCTGGCGACATGGATTTCATGTGGTCATTCATCATGGCCTGTTGCTCGGCTGGGGACTTGCCAGCCATCATTCCCTTATGTTTCTCGCACATGGCTT
>JANOLL010000405.1:0-6233 GCA_031419775.1 Polaromonas sp.
CGGGGAAACGGGCGAAGGTACCCGTTGGTGCGACATCAGACCTACCTGCTGCATCGGCCATCAGTTCCAAAGCTTCCGGCATAAAACCTTTCCCACACTGATTACAAGTTGGCGCTCCGCTAAAATTGAGCGCAACCGAACAGCATACGACTTTTTCAATTTTTAAGGATATTCATGTCTTTGTTTACCGCAGTCGAAATGGCCCCGCGCGACCCGATTCTGGGTCTCAACGAGCAATTCAACGCAGACACCAATCCAGCCAAAGTCAACTTGGGCGTGGGGGTGTACTACGACGACAACGGCAAACTCCCGCTGCTGCATTGCGTGCAGGCCGCCGAGGCAAAAATGGCTGAAGCGCCCAAGCCACGCGGTTATCTGCCGATTGATGGCATTGCGGCCTACGACGCAGCAGTCAAGTCACTGGTGTTTGGTGCAGACAGCGAGCCCGTCAAATCCGGCCGAGTGGCTACTGCCCAAGGCATAGGCGGCACCGGCGGCCTGAAAATTGGCGCCGACTTTTTGAAAAAGCTCAGCCCCAACGCCAAAGTGTTGATTTCCGACCCGAGCTGGGAAAACCATCGCGCCTTGTTTATGCAGGCCGGTTTTGAGGTCGAAAGCTACCCCTACTATGACGCCGCCAAGCGGGGCGTGAACTTTGACGGCATGCTGGCTGCGCTCAAGGCCGCAGACGCAGGCACCATCGTGGTGTTGCACGCCTGTTGCCACAACCCGACCGGTTACGACATCACCGCAGCGCAGTGGGATCAGGTCATCGTCGCCATTCAGTCCAAAGGGCTGACACCTTTCCTCGACATGGCCTACCAGGGCTTCGGCCACGGCATCGCCGAGGACGGCGCCGTGATTGGGAAATTTGTGGCCGCTGGCCTCAGCTTTTTTGTCTCGACCTCTTTCAGCAAAAGCTTTTCTTTGTATGGCGAGCGGGTCGGAGCCCTGTCCGTGCTGTGTCAGTCCAAAGACGAGGCCGAAAAGGTTCTGTCGCAGCTCAAGCTGGTGATTCGCACCAATTACAGCAACCCGGCGACGCACGGCGGCACGGTGGTGGCGATGGTGCTGAACACGCCCGCGCTGCGCACCCAGTGGGAAGGCGAATTGGGTGAAATGCGCGTGCGCATCAAGGCCATGCGCCAGAAGCTGGTCGATGGCCTGAAGGCCGCTGGCGTAAAAGAGGACATGAGCTTCATCACTGCTCAGATTGGCATGTTTAGCTACTCGGGCCTGTCGAAAGACCAAATGGTGCGCCTGCGCAGTGAATTTGGCGTCTACGGCACCGACACCGGCCGCATGTGCGTGGCCGCGCTGAACAGCAGGAACATCGACTACGTCTGCGCGTCGATAGCCAAGGTACTTTGATTCTTTGGTGATGGACCGTCCTGAGACGCAGCCAGGCGTGGATTGACGGTATGCCCGATCTCATCACCTTGCTGGTTGCGGAACCCACCGTTGCCGTCGCGTATGTGGTGTTTGGGATAGTGGGCTTTGGCTCTACCCTGGTCGCGGCGCCTGTGCTGGCGCATGTCATGCCGGTCACGACCCTGGTACCCATGCTGGCACTGACCGACTTCATCGCGTCGGCAGCCAACGGCTTTCGTTTCAGTTTGCAAGTGGTCAGAGCGGAGCTGTTTCGGCTGATGCCGGCTATGTTCGCCGGCAGCGCTATCGGCGCATACATCCTGTTTGCCGTGCCCCTCAACACCCTGATGCTATTGCTGGGCATTTTTGTCGTGCTGTATGCCCTCAACGGTTTACGGCCGCAGTCGGCGCGTGCCATGCTGTCGCCGCACTGGGCCTGGTGGTTCGGTGGTGCAGGCGGCGTGCTGAGCGCCCTGTTCGGCGCGGGTGGCTGGGTCTATGCGATTTACCTGTCACGGCGGCTCCAGGATCCCCAGCAGATTCGGGCTACTCAAAATGCAGTGCTCATGGTGAGTTCGCTGATTCGAGTGGGTCTGTTTGCAGCGGCTGGCCGGTTTTTTGACAAAAGCCTCTGGTGGCTGGTCCTGAGCCTGCTACCAGCCATGGCCCTGGGCCTGTATGTCGGGCACCGCATCACACTCAAAATAGAGCGCCAACGCTTCATGCAAGTGCTTTATGGCGTGCTGCTGGTGACCGGCAGCAGCCTGGTCCTGCGCGCCGTGTTCGCAGATCGTTAAGGGTCTCAACCCCACACCACTGAGCGCATAGAAATCGAACCGCCCTGAAAACTGGTATTAAAGAATCGCATCGGCTCATTCGCGTTGACCGCACCCGCGGCATAGAGCAGCGGAAGATAGTGCTCATAGGTCGGGTGGGCGATGGTGGCAAGCGTTCCCAGTTTCTGGAAGTTCTGCAGGGCCACAAGATTGCCCTGCTGGAGATAGCCCCCTATGGTCTGATCGAACTCCAATGCCCAGTCGTACGCCTGGCTGCCCGAGGCGCCGCGCTGCATGAGGCGCAGGTTGTGAACGATGTTCCCGCTGCCGACGATCAGCACCCCCCGGTCGCGCAAAGCCATCAATTGCAAGGCCAGCGCGTAGTGGTCTTGCGGAGCGCGGCTGTAGTCCATGCTGAGCTGAATCACCGGAATATCGGCATTCGGAAACATCGGCTTGAGCACTGACCAGGCTCCGTGGTCCAGCCCCCAATCCTTATCGTCGAGACCCAGTGGCGCTGACAACCGCTGCTTGACCGTTTGGCTGATGGCCATTGCGGCCGCCGCGTCGCCGGGTGCCGGATAGTGCTGATCGAACAGCTCCTGCGGGAAGCCGCCAAAGTCATGGATGGTCTTGGGTTGATCCATGCTCGTCAGCCACCAACCTTCGGTCAACCAGTGGGCGGAAATGCACACAATCAGTTGCGGTCTAGCCCTTTTGGAGCCGAATTCATCGCCCAGCGCCTGCCAGCTGCGCCGGTACTCGTTGTCGCCAATCGCGTTCATGGGACTGCCGTGACCAAGAAATAGCACGGGCATTCTTTCGGACTTTTTCAGCGAAGCCACACGATCCAGCGCAGCAGTGTCTAAAGTGGTTATATTCATATTCTGTCCGGTGCTTAGGGGTCTATCCGTCAGCCTAGGCGTGAATCCGACGTTAATGGGTAGTTCACCTTAGCTTTTCAAAGGCATTGCCTGTTATATTTGCTGCACTGCACCAAATTTCAATCTCCGGTTATTTCTACTGGCTAAAAAGGTTTTCCCATGCTTTACCAAGTTTACGAAACACAGCGCACCTTGATGGAGCCGTTTGTGGACTTTGCACAAGCCGCTGCAAAACTTTACGGCAATCCCTTGTCTCCAATGGGGCAAAACCCCTTCGCCCAGCGCATGGCTGCCGGCTACAGCCTGATTTACCGCCTGGGCAAAGATTACGAGAAACCATCTTTTGATATTCAAGCGCTGGATTTGGACGGAACCAACGTCGCCATCCACGAGCGGGTCGAGATCAACAAACCTTTTTGCGAATTGCGCCGCTTCAAACGCTTTACCGATGACGTCGGCACCCTCACCAAGCTCAAGGAGCAGCCGCCGGTGCTCATCGTGGCTCCGCTGTCGGGCCATTACGCCACCCTGTTGCGCGACACCGTTAAAACCATGCTGAAAGACCACAAGGTCTACATCACGGACTGGAAGAATGCGCGCCTGGTTCCCCTGTCTGACGGCTCATTTCACCTTGACGATTACGTCAACTACGTGCAGGAATTTATCCGCCATATTCAGGGCATTTACGGCAACTGCCATGTCGTCAGTGTCTGCCAGCCAACTGTGCCCGTGCTGGGTGCGATCTCGCTGATGGCCTCGCGGGGCGAGACGACTCCGCTGTCGATGATCATGATGGGCGGCCCGATTGACGCGCGTAAATCGCCTACCGCTGTCAACAATCTGGCGATGAACAAGAGCTATGAATGGTTTGAGGGCAACGTGATTTACCGCGTGCCGAGCAACTTTCCTGGAGCAGGGCGTCGGGTCTATCCAGGCTTCATGCAGCACACCGGTTTTGTAGCCATGAATCCTAATCGTCATGCGACCAGCCACTATGACTTTTTTAAGGACCTGATCAAGGGTGACGGCGCGAGCGCTGAGGCGCATCGCAAGTTTTACGACGAATACAACGCGGTACTGGACATGGACGCGGATTACTACCTCGACACCATTAAAACTGTGTTTCAGGAGTTCAAGCTGGTCAATGGCACCTGGGACGTCAAGAGTGTGTCGGGTGTGGCAGAACGGGTCCGGCCGGAGGACATCACAACGACAGCTCATTTCACGATTGAAGGTGAGCTTGACGACATCTCCGGCTCTGGCCAAACCGAAGCCGCGCATGCTCTGTGCTTCAACATACCAAAAGCCCTGCAGAAGCATCTTGAAGTTAAAGGCGCTGGACATTACGGCATCTTCAGCGGACGTCGGTGGCGAGATGTCGTCTACCCTGCGGTCAAAGCCTTCATTCAGGAAAACAATCAGAAGCAAGCGCCTGTCAAGGTTGGTCCGACTGCTTCCAAATTTATAGCGCGTGAAGAATCCCAGTCGATCCCAAAGCCATTGGCTCCAGTGGCAGTCCAGGCTTCGGTCAAGCCATTGATCAAGCCTTTGCCCAAGTTGGCGGTCAAACTAGCGGGTAAGCTAGTAGACAAGCCACTGATCACTCCAATAACTAAACCGGTCAACAAGCCCGTCACCAAGTGGGTAACGTCCCCGCCCGTCAAGGCGGCGGCTAGACCAGTCGCCCGAACGCCTGCCAAATCCCCTGCCAAATCGCCAGCGAAAAAAACAGCGCGCGGCAAGTGATTCGGTAGCGGGGCATGCAGGTGTGTGAAGTCTTGGGACAATGCCCAGGTGATTCCGACCGGTAAAAATGAAGTTGCTGGCCTGGTAGCCGGACTGGAAGCTCGCATCCACGCGGCATTGCCGCAAACGCAATGCACCCGATGCGGCTACCCCGACTGTGCGGCCTACGCGCAGGCGATTGCGAAAAACGCAGCCAGCATTAACCAGTGCCCGCCGGGAGGCTCTGAAGGCGTGCACCGCCTGGCCGCCATCACCGGTTTGCCGGTCATCCCCCTGAACCCCGAAAACGGTACTGAAAGCCCGCGCTTCGTTGCCCTCATCGATGAGAACTGGTGTATCGGCTGCACCTTGTGTTTGCCGGTTTGCCCCACTGACGCGATTGTGGGCAGCAATAAGCTCATGCACACGGTGATGGAAGCCATTTGTACCGGCTGCGAGCTTTGCATTCCGGTGTGTCCGGTAGATTGCATCAGCCTGGAAAATATCACGGGCGATCGCACTGGATGGCAGGCGTGGTCCCAGACCGAGGCAGATACCGCGCGGGGTCGCTACATATTTCATAGCTACCGGCTCATGAAAATCGGGCACTCTAGCCCGGAATCAGCGACAAATTCAGGTACTGGAAGCGGTGTTGAAAATGGTGATGAAGGCCAGCCAATCACGTCGGCAGAACCCACGCGCCCTCCGGTCGTTGCGGCCATCGTTGATCAAAAGCGATCGGTGATTGACGCCGCGCTGGCCCGTGCAAGGGCGCGCCGACCCAACAAACTTTAGGCAGCTACCTCAGCCTGCCCCAGCACCTCTGCCTCGTAAGCATGCAGCGATGGCGCGCCACCGGTATGAATGAACAGCACGTTTTCATCCTTGCCAAAGTAGCCCTTGCGCGCCAGACCAATCAAGCCTGCCATGATCTTGCCGGTGTAAACCGGGTCCAGCAAAATTGCTTCGGTGCGAGCCAGCATTTGCACGGCTTCGACCATGGCCTGATTGGGCACCGAATATTTCGGCCGCCACCAGTCGCCAAAACTCACCACAGCCTCGCGCGGAACGGTCATGTTCAGGCCCAGCAAATCAGCCACCGCCTGCGCTTCCTTGTGCACCAGCGGGTCCTGGTCGGCCGGGTCGCGGCTCACGCCGATGCCGATCAGCGGAATAGGGATGTGGTTACCCAGAAAGCCCGCCAACAGGCCGCCGTGGGTGCCCGAGCTGCCTGAGCCCACCACGATTTTGTCGATCTGCACGCCCTGCTCGAAAAACTGCTGCTGCAGCTCTTGCGCACAGGCGACGTAGCCCAGGCCACCTATTGCATTGGAGCCTCCGCCCGGCACGATGTAGCCCTTGCGGCCTACCCGCGCCAGCTCATCGGCAACTTTCTGCATGGCCTCCAGCATGTTGGTTCCTGCAGGCACGACGGTGATGGCTTCGACGCCCAACAGGCGGAACAAAAAGTTGTTGC
>JANOLL010000406.1:0-4663 GCA_031419775.1 Polaromonas sp.
TCATCGGTGCTGCACACACCAATGCCGGTCATCACCAGATCAAAAAAGATAAAAACGCCGGCGCGTACTTCGGTCACCCCTTCCAGATTTTCCGCAAACAGCGCGGTGGGCGTAGAGCCGACGCTCACCACCGGGCAGCCGTAACCCGCATCGCGAAGCCGCTGTGCGGCCCGTACCACCGCTGCGCGCTCCTGCTCGGCCAGTGCCCGCAAGGCTGCCGCAGACCGACAGTTGTAAGAGTCTCCGGCATGGGTCATGACCCCGCCAACTTCCAGGCCCACGCTGCGCAGTGCCTGCGCAATCTCAAGCAGCGCAGCAGCCTCTGGCACAACCCCCGACCGGTGGCCATCGGAATCAATTTCAATCAGCACGTCGAGCCGCTCGGCACCACTCAGCTGGCCCGGATTGAGTTGCAGCGCCATCTCGACGTTATCCACAATCACCGCCAGCTTCACCCCTGATTCGCGCAGCCGAAGCGCATGGCCGAGTTTGTTGGGTGACATGCTTACGGCGTAGAGAATGTCCTTGACGCCGTGAGAACTGAAATATTCGGCTTCCCGCAGGGTCGAGACGGTGATCGAAGTTGCCCCAGCGTTGAGCAGGCGCTGGGTCACCTGCATGCATTTGTTGGTTTTCACGTGTGGCCTGAAGCTCACCGTGTGCCGGGCCAGCCTGGCGCGCATTCGCTCGATGTTGCGGTCCATCTTGCTGGCGTCCAGCAGCAGGGCTGGTGTTTCAAGGGCGGCGAGAGCCGGGTTTATCTGGCTACCCGCAAGGGTCGTCGCGTTGACCATCATGCCGCCTCCCGGCGCAGCACGCGGCCTGGCCGGGCACCGCTCGGCTTTCCATTGGCCCAGACGATGGCGCCGTTGACGATGACGGTGTGGATGCCGACAGCCGGTGTTTTGGGCGACTCGTAGGTGGCGCCTGCGTCGACCGTCTCAGGGTCCAGCAGGGTCAGGTCAGCATAGGCGCCTTCGCGCACCAGGCCGCGGTCGGTCAGGCCAAAGTTTTTGGCGGTCAAGCCGGTCATTTTGTGGATCGCTGTTTCCAGCGAGAACAGCCCCAGCCCCCGACCGTAGTGGCCCAGCACGCGTGGGAAACTTCCCCACAGGCGTGGATGCGGTGCCTCGTCGTGCGGCAAGCCGTCCGAGCCGATCATGGTCTCGTCGAACTTCAGGATGCGCTGCACATCGGCGTCGTCCATCATGTAGTAGATAGCGCCTGCAGGGATCAGGCGATCAATCACTTCGTCGACACTGCCGCCAAGTTCCGCCACGATATCCGCCAGATCCCGACCTGCGTATTGCGGCATCGGTTTGGACCAGGTCACCGTCACGCGCGTCGCATTGACGGCGCGATGCGCCGACAGAATGGTCGATGATGCCGGGTAGGGGTAGCAGTCCAGACAGATCGGCTGCCTTTGCATGTGGTCGGCAATGAACTGAAGCGTTTCGCCGGAGCGACCATAGTTTTTTACGCCCACCACCTTGTGGTGTGAAATCACCACCGGCACGTTCGCTTCACGCCCGATGCGAAAGGTTTCGGTAAGCGACTTGATAACGTCATCACCCTCGTTGCGCATGTGGGTGCAGTAGACGCCGCCATGGCGCGCGAGCGGCTCGCAAATTTCAATCACCTCTTCAGTGGGCGCAGCAATCGAGGGCTCGTAAAACAGCCCGGTCGAAACGCCGATGGCGCCCGCTGTCATGGCCTCTTCAACCAGTTGGCGCATGGCCTCTGTCTCGGTCGCGCTTGCAGGTTGGGTCAGGTCGTCCATGGTGGCGACCCGCAGCGTGGTGTGACCCACCAGCATCGCGCAGTTTGTCGCGGCGGGCTTTGCGCGCAGCGCATCAAGGTAAGCGGCAAAGCTGGTGAAGCGGAACCAGTCGCCGGTGTCATCCAGCAAATTCAGCGGGGGCGTGACCGGGTCTGGAATCGGCCTTGGCATGGGCGCCAGCGACACGCCGCAATTGCCGCCAATCACGGTAGTGATGCCCTGGCTCACTTTGGGGGCCATGTCGCCGCCCGACAACATCAGGCGGTCATCATGGGTGTGTGCGTCGATGAAGCCCGGTGCCAGCACCAGGCCGGCGGCATCAATCTCGAGCGTCGCCTTGGCGGTCTGCAGATCGCCCACACGCGCGATGCGCTCCCCCTGGATGGCCAAGTCACCGCGAAAGCGCGCCGCCCCCGTGCCGTCGACGATGGAAGCATTTCGGATCAGCACGTCGTAATGTTGGTTCATGATTGCCTCGGGACCAAGTTGGCGAAGTCTGCAGTTTAGTGAAATTGTCCGGAATCCCGCTACTCGTCCCTGGGAGTCAAGGGCCTCTCCTCGTGACCATCGGGATGCCGCGCAAAACGGGCCGGGTTGCGGCCGTGCACCGGAGCCTCGTCAGGCCACGGCCAGCCGCCGAACTGGGTGCGCTGGTAGTCCTGCATGGTTTGTGCAATCTCGGCCTGTGTGTTCATCACAAACGGGCCATATTGCGCGACCGGCTCGGCAATCGGTTTGCCCTGCAACATCAAAAATTCAGCCACATCGCTACCGGTGTTGACCAGTTCTACCGCGGCGCGGGCGCGCAGTTCGATGGCGGCGTGATGGGCGACGGGCTGACCCGCAGCGCTGACTGACGCGCCTTTAAAAAAGTAAAGCGTGCGCCGGGTCTCTGCACCATGAGCGGCGGGTAGTGTCCAACGGGCGCCGGGTGCCATGCGTAGCGTCCAAATGGCCACCTCCGCGTCGCCATGTGCCGCCCAGGAATCGGGCGGCGGCGCTAGCGGTGGGCTATCCGCGTCGGCGAGTCGTCCCGCAATCACCGCTACCTCCGTGCGGCGGCCCTGGACATCAGTTGCGACGTGGCGAGGAATTTTTTCTGACCAGAGCATGGTGAAGTGCGGCGGCACCATCTTGCGGCCTGCAGGCAGGTTCAACCAGATCTGGAACAGCTCCAAAGGATTTGGCGAAGCGTCCTCGAGCAGGGGAAACATTTCTGAATGCACCACGCCCCTTCCAGCGGTGAGCCACTGCACATCGCCGCCGCCAAAGCGCGCCGCCGCGCCGAGTGAATCCGCATGGTCGATCAGCCCCTTGCGCACAATCGTGACGGTTTCAAACCCGCGGTGTGGATGGCTGGGAAAGCCCGGTACCTCGGTGCCGTGGTACATGCTCCAGCCGTCCTTGCGGCTGAAGTCCTGGCCGATGGCGCGGCCCGCCAGCGAGGCCGCTGGTCCCATCTGCGCATTGCCCTCAGGGTAGGCGTCGTCATGGTAGGCACAGAAAAGAAACGGATCTATCGTGACCCACGGGAAGCCCAGAGGCTTGACTTGCACGATGGGGCTGCTGGCGGTGGCATCGGTGATTTTGGGGACGGGGGCGCTGGTCAACG
This sequence comes from Polaromonas sp., assembly GCA_031419775.1. GTDB lineage: Bacteria > Pseudomonadota > Gammaproteobacteria > Burkholderiales > Burkholderiaceae_C > Polaromonas. The sequence goes on from JANOLL010000406.1 coordinate 3,393, forward strand.
GATTCATAAGGAGCTTTCTTCAATACGTACAGGTGAGGACGCGCCGTAGCGGTTTCAAGACGCGTTGCCTCCCTAAGCCTTGAGCTTCCAGCCAGTGCGGAAGATCCACCACACCGCGCCCACACACAGCGCCATGAAGCTCAGAATCGCGGCCACACTGATGCCGACATTCACATCGGCCACCCCGTAGAAACTCCAGCGGAATCCGCTGACCAGATACACCACCGGATTGAACAGCGCGATCTTCTGCCACACCGGCGGCAGCATGTTGATCGAGTAAAACGCACCGCCCAGAAAGGTCAGTGGCGTCACCACCAGCAGCGGCACCAGCTGCAGCTTCTGAAAGTTGTCAGCCCACAGCCCGATGATGAAGCCGAACAGGCTGAAGGTGACTGCCGTCAGCACTAGAAAGCAGAGCATCCAGAACGGGTGCGCGATCTGGTACGGCACGAACAGGCGCGCGGTCACCAGAATCAGCAGCCCCAGCACGACTGACTTGCTTGCTGCCGCGCCGACATAGCCCATCACCACTTCCACGGGCGACACCGGCGCCGACAGCAACTCGTAAATCGTGCCCGACCATTTCGGCATGTAGATGCCGAAGGCAGCGTTCGAGATGCTTTCATTGAGCAGCGACAGCATGATCAAACCGGGGATGATGAAGGCGCCGTAGCTGATGCCGTCGATGTCGCCCATGCGCGACCCAATCGCCGCGCCGAATACGACGAAATACAGCGAGGTTGAAATCACCGGGGCCGCGATCGATTGCGTCACCGTACGCAGGGTGCGCGCCATCTCGAACCGGTAAATCGCGCGGATGGCGTGCCAGTTCATGCGGCCTCCTTCACATCGGTGCGCGATTTCGTATCGGCACTTGCGTGCACCAGGCTGACGAAAATATCTTCCAGCGAACTCTCGCTCGAATGCAGATCCTTGAAGTCGATGCCGAGTTCGGCCAGCTGCTTGAGCAGGGTCGCAATACCCGTTTCCTCGCGCTGCGTGTCGAAGGTATAGACCAGCGCATGGCCCTCGGCGGCCAGCGCCAGCGGCAGCCCGGCCAGCGCTTCGGGCAGTTGTTGCAGTGGTGCGCGTAGCGTCAATGTCAACTGTTTCTTGCCGAGCTTGCGCATCAGCACCGCCTTGTCTTCCACCAGAATCAGCTCACCCTTGCTGATCACGCCAATGCGGTCGGCCATTTCCTCGGCTTCCTCGATGTAGTGCGTGGTCAAAATAATGGTGACACCGTTCTGGCGCAGTTCCCGCACCATGTC
>JANOLL010000407.1:0-9642 GCA_031419775.1 Polaromonas sp.
ACGGGCAAACCAGATGGCGGCAAGGCAAGCGCGCTACCTTGCCCACGCGGCCTGATGCGGGGGGCGGGTTAGGTTCAGGACTGCCCCGTGTCCGACAGGACGTATCCGCCGCTAGTGGGATACTGATAATCGTCAGGGACCAACCACCATCGAGCTGAGTCATGCAGCCAGACCGAACAACCCGCATCGAACGCGATAGTTTTGGCGCCATCGAGGTGCCTTCGGCCAGATTGTGGGGCGCTCAAACCCAGCGATCACTGCTGAATTTCGATATCTCGGGTGAGCTTCAGCCGCGAGAGATCATTCATGCGCTGGCCCAGATCAAACGCTCCTCAGCCATCGTTAACCATGGCCTGGGTCTGCAAGATGCCCTGAAAACCCAGGCGATAGTGGCAGCTGCCGACGAAGTGTTGGCGGGCCGTCATCCTGATGAATTTCCTTTGGTGGTCTGGCAAACCGGCTCCGGTACCCAGACCAATATGAACCTCAACGAAGTGCTGGCCAACCGGGCCAGTGAACTGTTGGGCGGCGAGCGAGGTGAGGGCAGGCGGGTGCACCCCAACGACGATGTGAACCGCAGCCAGTCATCCAATGATGTGTTTCCCACGGCCATGCATATTGCTGCGGTAGTGGCGATCAAGGAAAACCTGCTTCCGGCTTTGGATCGGCTTCACGCCTCGCTGGCGGCCAAGGCGCACGCCTTTGACCATATCGTCAAGATCGGTCGCACCCACTTGCAGGATGCAACCCCGCTGACACTGGGACAGGAATTTTCGGGCTACGTGGCGCAACTGACGCACAGCAAAAAACATTTGCTCGCCGCCCTGCCTCACCTTTATGAACTGGCCCTCGGAGGCACAGCGGTGGGTACCGGGCTTAACGCGCCAATTGGATACGCCGAACAGGTAGCCGATGAAATTGCCAGGCTGACTGGTCATCCGTTTGTCACGGCACCCAATAAGTTTGAAGCACTGGCGTCCTGTGATGCACTGGTTCATGGGCACGGCGTCCTCAAGACCCTGGCCAGCAGCCTGATGAAGATTGCCAACGACATTCGCTGGCTCGCCAGCGGGCCACGCAGTGGAATTGGAGAGTTGAAAATTCCTGAAAATGAACCCGGTTCATCGATCATGCCGGGAAAGGTCAACCCGACTCAAAGTGAAGCCCTGACCATGCTCTGTGCGCAAGTTTTTGGTAACGACGTGGCGATCAATTTTGGCGGTGCGTCGGGTAACTTCGAACTGAATGTGTTCCGGCCCATGGTTGCGCACAATTTTTTGCAAAGCGTGCGTCTGCTGGCCGACGGAATGGTCAGCTTCAACGACCATTGCGCAGTGGGTATTGAGCCAAACCTGGAACGAATCCAACAGCTGATGGATTCTTCATTGATGCTGGTCACGGCGCTTAATCCGCACATTGGCTATGACAAGGCAGCCTTCATCGCCAAAAAAGCCCATCAAGACGGCAGCAGTCTGCGAACCGCTGCGCTCGACTCAGGTTTCGTGACCGCCCAGGAGTTTGACCAATGGGTGGTTCCGGCCAATATGGTTGGCCGCTAGTCCCTAGTGCTAGTCCCTAGTGTTTCTGCGACGCGATGCCCGACATCACCTTGTCGGTGTAAGCAATCGCCAGGGCCGACAGCAAAAAGGTGACGTGAATCACGGTCTGGGCAATCAGCACCCGGTCGGTGTAGTTGTCGGCATTGATAAACGTTTTGAGCAGGTGAATCGAACTGATGCCAATAATCGCCGTAGCCAGTTTGACCTTGAGCACAGAAGCGTTTACGTGGCTGAGCCATTCGGGCTGGTCCTGGTGTCCTTCCAGGCCCATTCTGCTCACAAAAGTTTCGTAGCCCCCCACAATCACCATGATCAGCAGGTTGGAGATCATCACAACGTCGATCAGCGCCAGCACCACCAGCATGATGACTGTCTCGTTGAGCGTCACGATAGGCGTGGCGGTTTTATAGCCAATACTGGTAATCAGGGCCTGCAGCGCCGTCTGGCTGCCAAATGCGGCTTCAATCAGGTGCCATAACTCGACCAGGAAGTGCACCACGTACACCGCCTGCGCAGCAATCAGGCCCAGGTAGAGCGGCAATTGCAGCCACCGGCTGGCGAAAATCAGGTTTGGAAGGGGGCGGAGCTTGGAAGTTTTTGGTGCGGAGGGTTCTGACATGGTGCGAAATAAAAAAAATGGGATTTTTGACAGGTTAGGGACTGCCCCCGGCTTGCAACTGCAAGATATATCGGTACATTAACATGCATTAATAACAACCAGGAGACAACCGCCATGAACGCAGCCACGACAGCTGGAAGCTCATCCAATATTGAATCAATGCTGGTTGAAAACCGCGTTTTCCCTCCCAGCGCAGCAACCGTCAAGTCGGCACGAATCGCTGGCATGGAGGCCTACAACGCCCTGTGCGAGGCTGCCGAAAAAGATTTCGACGGCTTTTGGTCAAAACTTGCCCGCGACAACCTGGCCTGGAAGAAGCCCTTCACTCAGGTGCTCGATGAGTCCCAGGCGCCATTCTATAAATGGTTTGCGGACGGCGAGTTGAACGCTTCCTACAACTGCCTGGACCGCCATTTGGGCACGCCTAACGAAAACAAAAATGCCATCATTTTCGAAGGGGACGATGGCAAGGTGACGCATGTCACCTACAAGCAGCTGCACACCCGGGTGAGCCAGTTTGCCAATGCCCTCAAGACCATGGGCATCAAAAAAGGTGACCGCGTGGTCGTCTACATGCCAATGACGGTCGAAGGGGTGATTGCGATGCAGGCCTGCGCCCGTATCGGTGCCACGCATTCGGTGGTGTTTGGTGGCTTTTCTGCCAAAAGCTTGCAGGAGCGCATTCAGGATGCCGGCGCCGTAGCGGTGATCACCGCCAATTACCAGCTGCGTGGCGGTAAAGAATTGCCGCTCAAGTCCATCGTGGACGAAGGCCTGGCGATGGGCGGCTGCGAGTCCATCAAAAACGTCATCGTGTACCAGCGCACCGCGACGGCCTGCAAAATGGTGGCCGGGCGGGACAGTCTGATGGAAGAAGTCATTGCCAAGGCCTCGCCGGTGTGTGAGCCTGAATTTGTAGGGGCCGAACATCCTCTTTTCATCCTGTACACATCTGGCTCCACCGGCAAGCCCAAGGGCGTCCAGCACAGCACCGGTGGGTATTTGCTGTGGGCCAAACTCACGATGGACTGGACGTTTGACCTGAAGCCTACCGATGTGTTTTGGTGCACCGCCGATATTGGCTGGATCACCGGCCACACCTATGTTGCCTATGGGCCGCTTGCAGCGGGTGCCACCCAGGTGATCTTCGAAGGCATTCCTACTTATCCCGACGCCGGCCGCTTCTGGCAAATGATCGAGCGCCACAAAGTCACTATTTTTTATACTGCGCCGACCGCCATTCGTTCACTCATCAAGGCTGCAGAAGGCGACGCAAAAGTCCACCCAGACCGCTCAGATCTGAGCAGCTTGCGGGTGCTGGGTTCCGTCGGTGAGCCTATCAATCCGGAAGCATGGATGTGGTTCTACAAAAACATTGGTCATGAGCGTTGCCCCATAGTCGATACGTTCTGGCAGACCGAGTCTGGCGGGCACATGATCACGCCGCTACCCGGGGCAACACCCCTGGTGCCTGGTAGTTGCACGCTTCCGCTGCCCGGCATCATGGCGGTCATTGTCGACGAGACCGGCAAGGAACTGCCAAACGGTTCGGGCGGGTTGCTGGTGGTCAAGCGCCCTTGGCCATCAATGATTCGCAACATCTGGAATGACCCCGAGCGTTTCAAGTCGGCCTATTTTCCTGAAGAGATGGGAGGCAAGATTTATCTTGCAGGCGACGGTGCGGTGCGTAATGCGGACAACGGATATTTCCGGATCACGGGTCGAATCGACGATGTGCTCAATGTCTCTGGCCACCGCATGGGCACCATGGAGATTGAATCAGCGCTTGTGGCCCACTCCGGTCTGGTGGCCGAGGCGGCAGTGGTGGGGCGCCCGGATGACCTGACGGGTGAGGCGATCGTAGCGTTTGTCGTGCTCAAACGCTCACGCCCCACTGGGGATGAAGCCAAAGCCATCGCCAAAGAATTGCGCGACTGGGTTGGCAAGCAAATTGGCCCCATCGCCAAGCCGAAAGACATTCGCTTTGGCGACAACCTGCCCAAAACCCGCAGCGGCAAGATCATGCGGCGCTTGCTTCGCGTGATTGCCAAAGGCGAGACGATTACCCAGGATATTTCTACTCTTGAGAATCCCGCGATTTTGGATCAGCTGTCTGAGAATCTTTAACCGACGGCTCCAGGATTAATCGGCTGAATACCCGAGCCCATTAAAAAGCCCGTCATACGACGGGCTTTTTTTTGACTGGCAATCAGCGGATGCAGATCCGGACGGCTTAAGCGATTACTTCTGGCCGAGGATCCAGGTCACCAACTTTTTGGAGTCGTCCGGATTGACTTGCGCATTAGCGGGCATGGGCACTGGACCCCACACGCCAGAGCCGCCTTTGACAACTTTGACGGACAGCTTGTCTACCGCATCGGCTTGACCGGCATATTTGGCAGCGATGTCTTTATAAGATGGACCCACCAGTTTTTTGTCAACCGCGTGGCAAGCCATGCAGTTCTTGGCGGTAGCCAGTTGCATATCAGCCAGTGAGTGGGTAGAGACGGTGACGCCAGCGCAAAGGGCCGCCAAAGTGACAAGAATTCGTTTCATGGTGAGATGTCCTCTCGGAGGTAATGGATTCAGTTACAGTGCTTCAACGTTATTGTAGTGATCGCGGTTGACCTGAGGTTCAGGTTTCGGGCCAGATCTGCTCTCTGTACACCTGATTTTGGCGAGGTGTAACAATGATCTGTTGGAATGCAGAAGTAGGCAGGAGTTCCGCATGTATCTTTTGTTGTTGGGTATTGCCATGCTGGCCATGAAATACATGGACTTCGGGCCGGTTGCCGCCTTGAGTTGGTGGCTGGTGTTGTCACCTTTTGGTTTGGCAGTCTTGTGGTGGGCCTGGGCTGACAAATCTGGCTACACCAAGCGAGTTGAAATTGAAAAAATGGAGCAACGCAAGAAAGATCGCATCGACAAGCAGCGCGATGCGATGGGCATGTTGCCTAAGCGAAAAAAATAGGCCGCTAACGTTGGCGCCAGCCCCAGGTAAAAAGCCCGTGAAGTGTGTGACTCACGGGCTTTTTTACGTTACAAGTGAAAGAGTTCAATAATCGTCGAGCACCGCGCCCTTGCTGGCACTCGACGCATTGAAAGCAAACTTGGCTTGGACACCGCGGGTGTAGCGCGGTTTTGGGGCAACCCAGCCGGCCTTGCGTTTGGCCAGCTCGGCGTCACTGATATTGAGTTGCAGCAGCAATTGGCGAGCATCGATCGTGATCGAGTCGCCTTCCTGAATAAAAGCGATATTGCCACCGGCAGCCGCTTCCGGCGCCACATGACCCACCACCATGCCCCAGGTGCCACCTGAAAAACGCCCATCGGTGATCAGGCCTACCGACTCGCCCAGCCCGGCACCTACCAGCGCGCCCGTTGGGGCCAGCATTTCCGGCATGCCCGGTCCACCTTTCGGACCTAGGTAGCGAAGCACCATCACATCACCTGGCTTGATTTTTCCATCCAGAATCGCTTTGAGCCCGGACTGTTCGTCGTCAAATACACGGGCTGGACCGGTCATGACCGGATTTTTCAAACCGGTGATTTTGGCAACACAACCTTCGGGTGACAGGTTGCCCTTAAGGATAGCCAGATGGCCCTGGGCGTACAAAGGCTGGCCGATGGGCCGGATCACTTTCTGGTCTGCACGCGGAACATCCGGCACGTCCTTGAGCACCTCGGCGATGGTTTGGCCTGAAATGGTCAGGCAGTCACCATGTAGCAGTCCAGCGGCTAGCAGGGTTTTCATGACCTGGGGGATGCCACCTGCTCGGTGCAAATCCACCGCCAAGTACTGACCTGAAGGTTTCAGGTCACACAACACTGGCGTTTTGACGCGGACCCGTTCGAAGTCGTCGATCGTCCATTCGACGCCAGCGGCATGGGCAATGGCCAGAAAATGCAGCACGGCGTTGGTTGAGCCCCCCGTTGCCATGATGACCGCTACCGCATTCTCGATCGCCTTTTTCGTTACGATGTCGCGCGGCTTGATGTCCTTTTTGACCGCTTCGACTAATACCCTGGCTGACTCCGCCGCAGAGTTCATCTTTTCGTCGTGCGGATTGGCCATGGTGCTGGAGTAGGGCAGCGAGATGCCCAGAGCTTCGAAGGCGCTCGACATGGTGTTGGCCGTGTACATACCGCCGCAGCTGCCTGAGCCCGGTATCGCGCGGCGCTCGATCTGCAGCAGATCTTCATCGCTCATGCGTCCCGCGGCGTTCTCGCCTACGGCCTCGAACACACTGACGATGTTCAGGTCCTGGCCCTTGTAGTGACCCGGCAGGATGGTGCCGCCATACACATAAATGGAGGGCACGTTGGCGCGGAGCATGCCCATCAGGCCGCCGGGCATGTTCTTGTCGCAGCCACCGATCACCAGCACGCCGTCCATCCACTGGCCCTGTACGCAGGTCTCGATGCAGTCTGAAATCACCTCGCGGCTGACCAGCGAATACTTCATGCCCTCGGTACCCATCGCCATGCCGTCAGAAATGGTGGGCGTGCCGAATACCTGCGCATTGCCGCCAGCCGCTTCGATTGCGGCAATGGCAGCGTCGGCCAGTTTTTGCAAACCGCTGTTGCAGGGCGTGATGGTGCTGTGCCCGTTAGCCACGCCAATCATGGGCTTCTTGAAGTCGTCGGCCTCATAGCCCATGCCGTAATACATCGAGCGGTTGGGCGCACGGGATTTGCCCTCGGTGATGTTTTTACTGCGCTTGTTCATGACCACGGGAAAGGTGTTTTTGGTTTCCATGGGGTGCCTCCTGTTTTTCTCGTTGGGATTGTATGGGCTTGACTGCATATCGGCACCTGCCGGTTGGCTCTGTGCTGACACTGGCCGGTGGATCACCAGAGGTGTCAGGGTAGCACTTCCGTGCAAAATAGGTGCATGCTTATTCACCCCCAAATCAACCCGATTGCGCTCCAGCTCGGGCCTCTCGCCATCCACTGGTATGGCCTGACTTACCTGGCGGCCTTCGGGCTGTTCTTTTTTCTGGCTACCCGACGACTCAAGCATCAGCCCTATGCGTCAATTTCCGGTCCGGGCGCCTGGTCGCAGCGCGACATTGAAGACATCCTGTTTTTGGGTGTGATGGGCGTGGTGATCGGTGGGCGGCTGGGCTACTGCCTGTTCTATAAACCGGGCTACTACGCCAGTCATCCCCTTGAGATTTTTTACGTCTGGCAGGGCGGTATGAGTTTTCATGGCGGCATGCTGGGCGTGCTGGCCTCGCAAGTCTGGTTTGCCCGTACCCGCCAGCGGCCCTGGCTACAGGTGATGGACTTTATTGCGCCCTGCGTGCCGACTGGTTTGGCGGCCGGGCGGGTGGGCAACTTCATCAATGGCGAGTTGTGGGGGCGCTTTAGCGCACCCGACTTGCCCTGGGGCATGGTGTTTAAAAACAGCGGGTCAATGATGCCGCGTCACCCATCGCAGGTCTACCAGTTTTTGCTGGAAGGACTGCTGCTGTTTGTGCTGCTGTGGCTGTATGCCCGCCGACCTCGGAAGATGGGCCAGGTCTCGGGTGCCTTTCTGGTCGGCTACGGTGTGTTCCGTTTCATCTCCGAATTTTTCCGCGAGCCGGATAATTTTCTAGGCATCCTCGCACTCGGCATGAGCATGGGCCAGTGGCTGTGCCTGCCCATGGTCCTGGCGGGCATCTGGCTCTGGGCCTGGGCCTCCAAAAGAACGCAGGCGCAGCCCAAGGCTGGCGTCAAACCCTGAGTTGCCGGGCCAGCAGCACCGCGACGTGAATCGCTTCTCGTTGCGCGCCATCCTTGATCTGATGTCTGCAACTGGTGCCGTCGGCCACCACGATCGCATCGGCATGCTGGCGTATGGCAGGTAACAGGCTGAGTTCTGCCATCTGCATCGACACCTCGTAGTGGCTGGCCTCGTAACCGAAGCTGCCCGCCATGCCGCAGCAACTTGATTCAATCAGTTCGGGTTGGGCGCCAGGAATCAGCTTGAGCACGTCCAGAATCGGGCTGACCGCACCGAAGGCTTTTTGGTGGCAATGGCCATGAAGCAGAATCGGCTGCGTGACCGGTAGCAGCGCGGCCTTGAGGGTTTCTAGCCTGCCGGCGCTGGCTTCGCGCGCCAGGAATTCTTCCAACAGCATGGCATGCCGGCTGATGGTTTGCGCGGCTTCGCCCAGGCCCATAACCAGCATTTCGTCCCGCAGGGTGAGCAGGCAGGAAGGCTCCAACCCGACGATGGCAATACCTTTTTCAGCGAAGGGCAACAGGGCGTCCACCAATTCGCGCGCCTTGGCCTTGGCCTGATCGACCATGCCACTGGCCAGGTAGGTGCGTCCGCAGCAAAGCGCCTTGCCGTTTGCTATGCTTTTAGTAGCTATATGCGCAGTGTATCCGCCGGCTTGAAGCACTTTTAATGCTGAAAAGACGTTCTCGGATTCAAAATAACCGTTGAAAGTATCGACAAACAGCACAACAGGCTTGGCTGCGGCGAGCACCTCGTCACGGGTCGCGGTTTTCGGCGGGGTATTGAAAAACGTCTGACTTTGCCACTTTGGCAAGCTACGTTGGGCGGACAGTCCCAGAAGCTTTTCGCTCAGGGCGGCCAAGCCCGGAAGGGTGTCACGCAAATTCAGAAGCGGCGCGAGGCGACTGGCCCAGGGCGCGTAGTCGGGCAGAAAAGCGACCAGCTTGTCCTTGAGCGTGTAGCCATGCTTGGCCTTGTAGTGGTGCAAAAACTCGACTTTCATCTTGGCCATGTCGACGCCAGTTGGACAGTCGCGCTTGCAGCCTTTGCAGCTCACGCACAGCTCCAGCGCATCTTTGACGGCCTCGCTGGTCAGGGCGTCTTCGCCTTTCAACCCATCAAGCTGCCCCGACATCGCGAGGCGCAGGGTGTTGGCGCGGCCCCGGGTCAGGTGCTTTTCATCGCGGGTGACGCGGTAGCTTGGGCACATGGTGCCCGCATCAAACTTGCGGCAGTGGCCGTTGTTGTTGCACATCTCCACTGCCTTGGCCAGCCCCTGGGCGGCATCGCCGCCTGTGCCCGGCGCGCTGGTTTCTTCGGTAACAGGGTTGTTCTGGACATTCCACGCGCTCCAGTCGAGCGCGGTTTTTACGGGAATGACCCGGTAGCTGGGCGGAAAGCGCATCAGGTTCGCGTCGTCCATCTTGGGTGGATCGATCATGCGCTGCGGGCTCAGCAAATTGATCGGATCGAGGTAGTTCTTGATTTTCTTGAAGGCTTCAGTGATCCGGGGCCCAAACTGCCATTCGATCCACTCGCCGCGGCACAGGCCGTCGCCATGCTCACCGCTGTAGGCTCCCTTGTAATGGCGCACCAGCTCCGAGGCTTCCTCGGCAATCGCGCGCATCTTGGCACCGCCTTCACGCCGCATGTCCAGAATCGGTCGCACATGCAGCGTACCCACCGAGGCGTGGGCATACCAGGTGCCCTTGCTGCCATGTTTGCGAAACACC
>JANOLL010000408.1:0-6225 GCA_031419775.1 Polaromonas sp.
GCTTAGCCTGGCAATTCAGCCCGCATGGCATCGATCACGGACTTGTAATTGGATTGGCCAAAAATGGCACTGCCGGCCACGAACGTGTCGGCACCCGCGTCGGCCACCCGGCGGATGTTGTCGATTTTGATGCCACCATCAACTTCCAGGCGAATATCCCTGCCCGAGGCGTCTATGCGCTGGCGCGCCTGCTCGATCTTGCGCAGGGCCGAATCAATGAAGCTTTGCCCGCCGAAGCCAGGGTTGACGCTCATGATCAAAATCAGGTCGATGTCGTCGATGACCCAATCCAGCACATCCATGGATGCGGCAGGATTGAACACCAGGCCGGCCTTGCAGCCCTTGGCCTTGATGGCCTGAACGCTACGGTGGACATGTTCGGACGCTTCCGGATGAAAGCTCACCAAGTCAGCACCGGCATCGGCAAAGGCAGCGGCCAGGCTGTCAACCGGCTGCACCATCAGATGCACATCGACGGGCACCGGTGTGCCATCCGCCTTTTTGGCGTGCGGTTTGAGAGCCTGACAAATCATGGGCCCAAATGTCAGGTTCGGAACGTAATGGTTGTCCATCACGTCAAAATGTATCCAGTCTGCCCCAGCCGCGATCACAGCCCGGAGTTCATCGCCCAAACGCGCAAAGTCGGCTGACAAAATGGACGGAGCGATACGGTAAACAGCTTGGGTTGAACTCATCGGCCAATTGTCGCAGCATGCGAGCCGTCTTACTTTTACACACGGTTTTATCAAAACCGTGACAAACCACGCGGTTACCATGACCTCCCATCTTCTGCCTACCATGCCGAAATACCAAATGTCTTGCGACATCACGCCGCAGTATCTTCCCGAGCAGTCCACCCCAGAAGACTCGGTGTACACCTTTGCCTACACGGTTACCCTGACCAATACTGGCCAGGTCCCTGCCCAGCTGATTGCACGCCACTGGATCATTGTGGATGCAAGCGGCCACACCGAAGTGGTCAAGGGCTTGGGTGTAGTGGGCCATCAGCCGCTGCTCAAGCCGGGCGAGTCGTTTCAATAAACCAGCGGATCGCGCCTGCGCACTCCCAGCGGCACCATGCATGGCAGCTATTTCTGCGTCGCGGACGATGGTGAGCGCTTTGACGTTGCCATCCCGATGTTCGTACTGGAAGCCACACCCGGCCATGGCGCCCCCGGCCGGCTGTTGCACTAGGTCAGCCAGCTCGCCCCCTTGCCTGTGAAAGCCCTGCGCACGCTGCTTGACACCCTGGATCCCGATGCAAGTCTGGCTGACCGACATGTCTGGCTGATTCGTTTGTTTGCCTGGCTACGCGGTGACGAGCACTCCCCCGAGGCCACCGTCTCGCGGCTCCAGACACTGATCGCCACAGTCCAGGCCCAGCCCGAGCTCCAGTCACGCCTGAGAGCCTGGTGGCAGACCCTGGTTCAGACAGTCGACATCACCACCTTGCTGGCCGATTTCGGCTTTGCACCGCGCACCGCCTTTGTCAGTGAACTGGCGGCACGCCTGCGACGAAAACTGTTGCCGGGCACACCTGAGACCGTAGACGCGTCGGAGCTCTTTCTGCTGGTCGCGCCAACACGCTTCGATGCACTGTGGATGAACCTGGTCAGCGCCTCGCAAGTCGATCAGCTGGTGCAATTACTGTCGCAAGATCCTGAACAGGACGCATGGAAGTGGCAGCAGGATGTGATGGACGCGCTGACCTACTGCACGGCACAAATTCAGGCCACCGGTCTGGCGCCAGAGTTACGGCTACGCATGGACCGGATCAGCGCCGACGCACGCGCCTTTCACGCCTTGCCCGGCGCCGTGGATGAGCTTGGACGCGTCTTTTTTGCCGCCTCCAGAAACGAAGATCAACTGCAGTCAGTGGTTTCCGAGTTCCGTACCCGGCTGGAGGCCTGTCGCCAGGCGATTGGCAGTGTCTACGCCCATCTGGACCAAAACGGCATTTCGGTGGGTATGGTGTTTTTGCTGCGCCAGCTGCGAGAGCGCATTGTTCGAGTGCGTGAGCTGCTTGACGCGCTGGTATCGCCCACCCCCGCATTGGCGGCGGTCAAACTGCTGGCGCGCCGAGTGACGACTGGTCAGGATGGCAAAAGTGTGAGTGCACTGATCCGGGTCAACTCATCCTTGCTGTCAGCCAAAATGGCCGAACGCAGTGCCGAAAGTGGCGAACACTACATCACCCGTGACAAGCGCGAGTACCGCGACATGCTGGGAAAAGCCATGGGCGGCGGTGCGGTCACGGCCTTCACGACACTCCTTAAATTCACGGTGATGGGTGTTGGCCTGTCGGCCTTTTGGGGTGGATTTTGGGCCAGCGTGGTGTACGCCAGCAGCTTTGTTGTGATCCAGCTGCTGCACTTCACGCTGGCCACCAAACAACCGGCCATGACGGCACCCGCGATGGCTGCCAAGCTCCGGGATATGGAAGGGCCGGAGGCTGCCGATTCTGTCGAGTCCTTTGTCGATGAAGTCACGCATCTGGTGCGCTCCCAGATGGCTTCGGTCTTTGGCAACGTTGCCCTGGTGGTGCCCACCGTGCTGCTGGTCAATGTGTTCAGCCAATTGGTTCTGGGCCAGCCCATGATCAGCCAGTGGGAGGCTGGCCAGGTTCTGAAAACTCTCACCTTGCTTGGCCCGACGCTGCTGTGGGCAGCTTTCACGGGCTTGATTCTTTTCACCGCCAGCCTGGTGGCTGGCTGGATGGAGAACTGGTTCGTGCTGCACCGGCTCGATTCTGCAATTGCGCACAACCCGCGGTTCACTACTGCTTTGGGCCCTGCCCGAGCGGGTCGTTGGGCGGTATTCATGCGGGCGAACATATCGGGTTTTGCCTCCAATATTGCCCTGGGTTTCATGTTGGGCCTGATTCCCGCCTTCACCGGATTTTTCGGCCTGGAACTTGAAGTGCGTCACGTCACCTTGTCGGCCGGCCAGCTGGCAGCGGCCGGTGCAGCGCTTGGGGTGGATGCGTTCAGAATGCCAGCGTTTTGGTGGTGCGTGGCGGCTATTCCGCTGATTGGCGCCCTGAATCTGGGTGTGAGTTTTTATTGCGCTTTTCGACTGGCGCTGCAAGCCCACAACGTCAGCAGGCTGGACCGCGCCCGTATTCGAATAGCCATCTGGTCACGTTGCCGACACCGACCCCGCAGTTTTTTTGTGCCTGATTAAATTGCAGCGGTGCCGTTCAGGCGTTCGGAATCTGGCTCTTGTCCTACAGCTGTTGGGAAGTCGGCTGCTAAGCTGAAATCCGGTTTAGCTCGGCAAGAAGGCCTTCCCGCATGAATGAACTCCTTGAGATCTGGGCGGCCTGGATCAAGCCTTCGGCAGGGCTGCCCACGGTGCAGTGGTCCATCTTGCTGGCCATTGCTGCGGCCGCCGGCCACTTGATGGCCCGTCACACCGGCCTGCCGAAAGTCACCGGCTACTCGCTGGTCGGCGCGTTGGCGGGGTTTGCGGGCTTCACGGGCGCAGCCTGGCCCCTGCAGGGAACTGGTTTGTTCTTACTCGAGCTGGGCGTCGCGGTCGTATTGTTTGAAGCTGGCGGCCGCATTTCCTTGCGCTGGTTCAGACACAACCCCATGGTGCTGGTGCAGAGTCTGGTCGAGTCGGCGCTAAGCTTTGGCGCTGTTTACTGGGTTTTGATGCTGATGGGTATGCGCGAGGCGGTCGCCCAGCCACTGGCCCTGCTGGCCATCGCGGCATCCCCGGCGGTGCTGTCTCGCGTGCTGATGGACACGCGCGCATCGGGCCCCGTCAGTGAGCGCGCCATGATGCTGTCGACCATGAGCACACTTTATGCCTTGAGTCTGTGCAGTGCCAGCGCCGGCCTGATGAACCGCAGCGAAACGGCCCCGGTCCCGCTCGACCTGATCGACACTTTTTACCCCGTGTTGGTCGTGTTGGGTTTGTCAGTGGTGGTCGGTGCGGTGCTGGCCTTGCTGCTGCGCGCAGCGCTCCGAGTCATGAGTCCCACCAGCGAAAACACTGCTATTTTATTACTAGCACTGATCGCTGCCGGCGCAGCGCTGGCAGCGCATTTTGGCGGCTCTGCGCCACTGGCCGCCCTGCTGGCTGGCATATTGCTCAAACAGCTCAACCCGCGCCCCTGGTCGTGGCCCAGGCACATGGGCACGGCATCGAGCATGCTGACCATGCTCACCTTTGTTCTGGTTTCAGTCGTGGCGGCCCAAGCCGACTGGCGCGGTCCCATCACAGCCTTTGTGCTGGCACTGATTCTGGCCCGCGCTTTGGGCAAGATCGCCGGTGTGACGCTGAGCAACATGGGCAGCGGCGCCAGTTGGACGCAGGCACTGTGGGTGGGATGGGCCATGACGCCGATGTCGTCGGTTGCACTGCTGCTGGTGTCGCAGTTCGTCAGCGCGTCGCCCGCGCTTGGCGGGCAGATTGCCAGCGTGGCGCTGCCTGCTATTTTGCTGATGGAGATCCTCGGTGCCATTCTGACCACTGCAGCGATTCACTACGCGGGTGAAAGCTCCCGGCCCTGGCTGCACAAGCCCTACACCGCTACAAATGGCGTCCGCCATGGGTCTTGAAGTTTTTCAAAAGTCGGCGGCGCTGTCGATGGGCGTTGAGCTCGAACTGCAGCTTGTCAACACCCATGATTACGACCTTGCGCCCTATGCCGAAGACATGCTCCGCATGGTGGCCAGAACGCCACTGCCGGGCGCAGTCGTGCCTGAAATGACCTCGAGCATGATTGAGATTTCGACTGGCATTTGTCAAACGTCCTCGGAAGTGTTGGACCACCTCATGCAAATTCGCGATGTGCTGGTCAAAAGTGCGGACCGGCTCAATATCGCGGTGGTTGGCGGCGGTACCCATCCGTTTCAACAATGGCACGAACGCCGCATCTACGACAAGCCGCGCTTTCGCGAACTGTCCGAGCTTTATGGCTACCTGTCCAAGCAGTTCACTATTTTTGGCCAGCACGTGCATGTCGGTTGTCCGGATCCCAACACCGCACTGCTTACCCTGCACCGCATGTCGCGCTACATTCCCCACTTTATTGCGCTGTCGGCCTCCTCGCCCTATGTGCAGGGGCAGGATACGGCGTTTGATTCCGCCCGACTCAACTCGGTCTTTGCATTTCCGCTTTCCGGGCGGGCGCCGTTTGCGCTGACCTGGGAAGATTTCAGCCGCTATTTCGACAAGATGGCACGCACCGGGGTGGTGAGAAGCATGAAGGACTTCTATTGGGATATCCGGCCCAAGCCGGAGTTTGGCACGATTGAAATTCGGGTCTTTGATACCCCCTTGACGATTGAACGAGCCGCAGCCTTGTCGGCTTTGGTGCAATCGCTGGCAGCCTGGTTCATGACCGACGAGCCCTTTATGCCAGTTGAAGATGACTACCTGGTCTACACCACCAACCGCTTTCAGGCTTGCAGATTTGGCCTCGACGCCGTCTATGTGGATCCGGCCAGCGGCCGGCACATGCCGCTGCGCGAACACATCTTGCTCACCATGCAGCAGATAGAGCGTCACGCCGAGACTGTCGGGGCAAGCGCTTTTTTACAGACCCTGCAAAGCAGTGCTGACAAAGGTGAAAACGATGCTCGTTGGCTGCGCGAGCGGCAGGACCAAGAGCAGCTGCTGGCTGAAGTGGTACGCCAGGCGTCTCAGCGCTTTCGCGGCGATAAGACCTCTGCGCAGCGGATTGAGGACGCTGATAGCCGCTGGTTCTGAAGCCTGTATTCTTCCGCCATGGGTGAATTCGACTTGATTCGGCGCTACTTCACGCGCCCGACCACTGCAGCGGTGCTCGGGGTAGGCGACGATTGCGCGTTGTTGCAACCCTCGCCCGGCATGCAGCTGGCCATCTCCAGCGACATGTTGGTTGAAGGCCGGCACTTTTTTCCGGATGTGGACCCCTTTGCCTTGGGCCACAAGGCTCTGGCGGTGAACCTGAGCGATCTGGCCGCCTGCGGTGCACACCCGATTGCTTTCACACTGGCGCTGGCGTTGCCGCGGATAGACGAGTCCTGGCTGCAGGAGTTTTCAAACGGCTTGTGGGCGCTGGCTGACAAGCACGGCTGCGAGCTGGTGGGCGGCGACACCACGCGGGGTCCACTGAACATGTGCATCACGGTGTTTGGCGAAGTGCCACGCGGCCAGGCGCTGCTGCGATCTGGTGCGCGGGTCGGGGACGATATTTACGTCAGCGGCACGCTGGGCGACGCTCGGCTGGCG
>JANOLL010000409.1:0-2992 GCA_031419775.1 Polaromonas sp.
GGCAGCGTCTTCCAAGGCCGGGTCCAGCGCCAGCCCTATCTGGTCGAAAGCCACGCCAGCGCTAAAGTCTTGGCAAGCCGCCTTCATGAAGGTCAGCGGGTCTTTTTCATCGCGCAGGTGGCCCACCATCACGGCGCGAAAGGTCTGCCTGGATTTGACCGCCGGCTTCAACCGTGCTGCGGATTGGTAAATCACCCGGGTTTTGCTGCGCCAGGCTTCTGGCACCGCCTGCAGTCCGGCATCTTGCAAGACCACCAGATGCGAGGCCAGCGCCAATGACCGCTGGGCCAGGGAATCACTTTGAATATCACGGTACAGGTCTGTTCCCGTCAGCACAACGATCAGGGGTTGGTGGGGATAGGCCGCGGCCCAGGCATGGATCGATGCAGCGGAGCGGCGGGCGTGCAGGGCCAGCATCAGCTGGGGCGGCTCTGAGTGACCATTCAGAGACAGGCCAGGCGCTGCAGGCCATTGAGGCAGCACGGCAATGTCACAATGACTGGAGAGAAACTGAGACCAGCGGTGTGCGGTATTCCAGTTGCCGTTGTTTGAATCAGCCATCGCCGGACTCACCAACACTGCCCTCACAGGCTTGCCCACTTTGCCTTCAGATCGCACGCCATTGACGCCAGCAGTTTCGATGTCGGAGCTGATTGACACCCCACTCATGCGTAGCCGGGGGCGGGAGCTGTTGTCTCTGGCACTCATGGATGCGCGCAATCATACGCTGCACCTTTTTGCCCAATACCAGAAGTCGCTGGAGGCCAGTAACTTTGTTGTTCCTCAGCTGGCCACCATCAATCCGCCCTTGTGGGAGCTGGGCCACGTCGGCTGGTTTCAGGAATGGTGGATTGGCCGCAACATGCAGCGCGCACTTGGCTCCCGCTGTGAACCCAACCATGCCCGTCTGGCATCGATAGAGCCGAATGCCGACCGATGGTGGGATTCAACCCATGTCGCGCACGCCACGCGCTGGGCGCTGGATTTGCCTGGCGCCGACCCGACACGGGCCTACCTGCTGGACACGCTGGAAAGCACGCTGGAGTTGCTCGGCAAATGTGACGAAGACGACGAGGCCTTGTATTTTTACCGCCTGTGCCTGTTTCATGAAGACATGCATGCCGAGGCACTGGTCTACACCGCTCAAACACTCGGCTTGCCGCTGGACCCGGCTCTCCAAAAGGTGTTCACACCGGCGGCGCTGACCTTGCGCGATCCCATCAGCATTCCGGCCACGCGTTGGCAGATGGGCAGTGCGCCGGACGCCGGCTTTGCCTTTGACAATGAACGGCCCCATCACACAGTCTGTGTGCCGCCGTTTGAAATCGATGCGCAGCCCGTGACCTGGGCCCAGTTCGTCGAGTTTGTTGACGATGGCGGCTATGACCGGCCCGAGTGGTGGCATCCGATGGGCTGGCAGTGGTTGCAGGCGCTGGCCGCTGGTGAAGGCAGACGAGGGCCGCGTTACGTCGAGCAGATTGGTGTGGCCAGCGGTGCAGTGATGCAGACCCGCTTTGGCCAGCCGCGCCGCATGCTCGGTCACCAGCCGGCCATGCACATGACCTGGTATGAAGCCGACGCCTGGTGTCGCTGGGCCGGCAGGCGTTTGCCGTTTGAAGTCGAGTGGGAAGTGGCGGCCCACACTGCCAGTCGCCTCGGATTTCGCTGGGGCGATGTGTGGGAGTGGACGGGTACGACCTTCAGGCCCTACGTCAGGGACGCCATTGATCCCGTTGCAGCGGCTTTCCAGTCAGGTCCGTATGCAGAGTATTCAGAGCCCTGGTTTGGCACGCACAAGGTGCTGCGCGGCGCATCGTTCGCCACCCGCGCCCGCATGAAAAATCCCAAGTACCGCAATTTTTATCTGCCAGAGCGGGATGATCTGTTTTGTGGCTTTCGTTCTTGTTTGCTATAAAAAATATAGCTAAAGGCGCTTATAAAACCCTGGCTAGTCCCGTATTTGATTTAAAAATCCGGTCATTTCGGAGTACGGTAAGTCCACCACGGCAGCACTGTTCGCAGCGCCAGCACGCGGCCACTTTGGGCCATTTCGCCGCTGTATCCGGGCAGCTTGTGCAGCGCGGCTTGCCAGTCAGGGCTTCGCAGTTCAGTCAGCAGGGACTGCACCGGCGCCGAGGGCAATTCGGACTTCAGGCACACCAGGTGGTAGCGCTCTCTGACCAGCGGCACAAAGTCCAGTCCCCGTTCATGGGCGGCGGCCTCCAGTCCCAAGCCGGCATCGGCGGCATCGCTGGCCACCGCCTGTGCCACCGCGCTATGAGAGGGCTCCTGGCTTGCATAGCCAAGTATGTCCGAGCCGCTCATGTCCGCCTGCGCCAGCAGTTCGTCCAACACGACACGTGTGCCGCTGCCTTCAGCGCGGTTGACATAACGCACCCCCTCGCGCTTCAAGTCTTGCAGGCTGACAATGCGCAGAGGATTTTTTTTCTGGACGATCAGGCCCTGGGTACGGTGCGCGAAGCCAATCAGTTTGTGCAGACCCGGCTTGAGCAGACTGCGGTAGGTGCGCGCTGCCACAGACTGCTTGTCCGGCAGCTCTTGGGTATGAAAGCCGGCCATCATGCAGCGCCCGGCGTTCAGGGCTGCGATCGCGTCGACGCTGCCAACGAAGCGAATGTCCAGATGCAGCCCGCGCGGGCTGGCTTGCTCGCGCAGCGCCGACAGCGCCGCATCGTGGCTGGCGTAGAGCGTCAACACGTGGGCGTTGTCATCAAAAGCGGTTGAAAACGCGCGCTCAATGTCACTGCGCAAGGCTGCAATCTGCGGCGCCAGCCGGGCTTGAGCCTGACGCTCGGCCCAGAGCAGCTTTTCGCCAAATTCAGTCAGCCGCGCGCGCTGACCGATGTCCCAGACGATCAGCTCGCGGCCCAACGTTTGTTCCCAGTCCCTGAGAGCGCCCCAAACGTGGCGGTAGGACAGCTCCAGCACTTTGGATGCCTTGGAAATCGAGCCCTGCTCACGTACGGCGGCA
>JANOLL010000410.1:0-3839 GCA_031419775.1 Polaromonas sp.
GCCATCCATCTTGAAGGACGTGCCCTGGCCGTTGACCAGCACACGTGCCAGATTGAGCTCTTCACCGTCTAGGCGCAAAGCTTGCACCGGCACATCCGCATTGCGGCGCAGTGTCATCTTGTTGAGCACACGCGTCTTGGCCGGGTCCAGGTCAAAGCACAGGTCGACAGTGTCGATCCAGTAAGCCGGGGCGCTGTAGTCAGAGCGTTTGATCGCAATCGAAGGGCCGGGTCCGGCACCACTGGCATCAAGCATTTGCAACATGAGAGGTTCCTGAAAAAGGGATGGGGTACTCGGGGCAGGCCGTGTCAAACGGGCTCACACACCCTGCTTTAAAGACGCTTCAATAAACGGGTCGAGATCGCCGTCGAGCACTTTTTGTGTGGCGGAGGTTTCGTAATTGGTCCGCAAATCCTTGATGCGACTTTGATCCAGAACGTAGCTGCGGATTTGATGGCCCCAACCCACGTCGGTTTTGGTGTCTTCAAGCTTTTGCTGGGCTTCCTGCTGCTTGCGCAGTTCAAAGTCGTACAGGCGCGAGCGCAGCCGCTTCCATGCCACGTCGCGGTTGCTGTGCTGGCTGCGGCCGTCCTGGCACTGCACCACGATGCCGGTGGGCACGTGCGTCAGGCGCACAGCCGAGTCGGTTTTGTTAATGTGCTGGCCGCCCGCGCCACTGGCCCGGAAGGTGTCCACCCGCACGTCCGACGGGTTAATGTCAATTTCGATAGAGTCGTCAATTTCAGGATAGACAAACACGGACGCGAACGACGTATGCCGGCCGCCCGATGAGTCAAAAGGCGATTTGCGCACCAGCCGGTGCACGCCGGTTTCGGTACGCAGCAAGCCAAACGCATACTCGCCATCAATCTTGATCGTGGCGCCCTTGATGCCGGCGGTGTCACCAGGCGACTCGTCTTCAATTTGCGCCTTGAAACCCTTGCGCTCGGCATACCTGAGGTACTGGCGGAGCAGCATGCTGGCCCAGTCACAGGCTTCGGTGCCGCCCGCGCCGGCCTGAATGTCGAGAAAGGCATTGAGCGGATCGGCCGGATTGTTGAACATCCGGCGAAATTCCATCTTTTCGACTTCAACCGCAACTTGCGCTGCTTCGCCTTCGATCGACTGCATGCCCGCCAGGTCACCTTCGCTTTTGGACATGTCGAACAACTCGATATTGTCCGCCAGTTCGCTGCTCAGGCGGTCAATCACCAGCACCACGTCTTCAAGCGATTTTTTTTCCCTGCCGAGTTCTTGTGCGCGTTTGGGGCTGTCCCAGACCTTGGGGTCTTCGAGTGCGGCGTTGACCTCGTTTAATTTACGTGATTTGGCAGGGTAGTCAAAGATACCCCCGAAGCTCATCGACCCGGGTGCTCAGGTCGGCGAGCTGGTTGGCGATGGCGTTGATGTGTTCTGCTTCCATGGGTATTCAATCCTGATTAGCGGGCCGGTTTTGGCGAAACCTGGATTTTCTCACGTTGCATGGTGCCCGCTGGCGTTCACGGCGCCAGAAACCCCTCGATCAAGGCTGCGAGGTGCTCCGGCTGGTCGTGGTGCAGCATGTGACCCGCATCTTCGACCACGGCCACTTTGGCTTGAGGAATCAGCTTGAGGCGCTCGCGGTAGTCGGCCAGGCTGTAGCGGCCCTGATGCCAGCTGCTCAGCGAATCGCTTGACGCTTGCACGGCCAGCACCGGCGCGCTGATGCGCTGGTAGAGCGCTAGCGTTTCCTCAGCCCGGTAGAGGTTGGCGCTGGTGATTTTGTGGCTCGCCTCACCCAGAATGTGCCAGGTGCCTGCTGCATCGGGCTGCGCCCAGTGACGCGCTAGCCAGTCGGCCTTGTCGGCCGACAGCCGGGGGTTGGTCTTCATCAGGCGCCGTGCGACATCAGCGGCGTCGGTATAGGTTTTCAGCACCAGCTCGCCGCGATGCAAACTTTTCAGCTCGTCTATCCATTTGGCATAACGGCTTGGCGCCTGCGCCGGAAGACTGGCGGGCAGGCCAAAGCCTTCGAGGTTGACCAGCCGCCGGATGCGCTCCGGCCTGACGCCCGCATAGGACATGGCCACATTGCCGCCCATGCTGTGGCCGACCAGATCCACCGCTTGCTCTTGGGCAAAGTGGTCGAGCAGAAAATCGAGGTCTGCCAGGTAGTCTGGAAACCAGAAGGCATCTGCAAGCTCCGCACTTTTGACGGTGCTGCTGAACCCAAAACCGCGCCAGTCGGGTGCCAGGATGGTGCGGCCAAGCGCAAACGCATCCGAGAAGGCATCGACCATGAACTGGTAAGACGCCGCCACATCCATCCAGCCATGCGCCAGCACCAGTGGGGGCAACGCTGGCGCGGGTCGAGTCGCGCCGTCCCAGATCCGGACGTGGTAGCGGTAGCCTCGTATAGGGACAAACTCGCTGCGGGACAAACGCTTTTCTTTGTACATTGACCAAATGATAAAGAAGCCCGGCACGCCGCACCAAGACCCTGTAATCGATCATTACGCTGCCCTGCACCAGGGCTTTCGCTGGCGCGTTGACGAGACGTTCAACATTGCCGAGGTTTGCTGCAGGCGCTGGGCGAAGGCCCATGTCAAGCCACGCAATGCTATAAATAACATAGCTATTACCATCCATAAAACGGGGGCTGAGAGCACTTTTTATACTTACCAGGAGCTTGCTCAGGCGGCGGATGCGCTGAGCCATGTGCTGACGGGTTTGGGCGTGCAGCGCGGTGACCGTGTCGCCATCGTGATGCCGCAGCGTTTTGAAACGGCTGTGGCCTACATGGCGGTATTGCAAATGGGCGCTGTGGCGATGCCACTGTCGATACTGTTCGGGCCGGAGGCGCTGGCGTATCGCCTGCAGGACAGCGGCGCGGTGGTGGCGATTGCCGATGAAAGTGCGATGCCCGGCATTCAGGCGGTGCGGGCAGAGTGTGCCGCCATGCGCACTGTGCTGGCGGTAGGTGAAGCCGAGGGGCAGGGCGATGCGGACTACCGCACCGAGCTGGCCCGTTATCCGGAAACCTTCGCCGCTGTTCCGACTCGAGCCGATGATGCGGCCATTTTGATCTACACCAGCGGCACCACGGGCCCGCCAAAGGGCGCTCTCTTGCCGCACCGCGCGCTGATCGGCAACCTGTCGGGATTTGTCTGCAGCCAGAACTGGTTTGGCTTTGATGGCAAGACCAACGCAGGCTCAAACGCCGTGTTCTGGAGCCCGGCCGATTGGGCCTGGACCGGTGGCCTGATGGACGCGCTATTGCCGACGCTTTATTTTGGCCGGCCTATCGTGGCCTTCAATGGACGCTTCAGCCCCGAGCTCGCCTTTAGTTTGATGCAGCAGCAAGGCGTGACGCACACCTTTTTGTTCCCGACTGCGCTCAAGGCGATGATGAAATCCTATCCGCAGCCGCGCGTGCATTTCAGCTTGCAACTTGAGGGGCTGATGAGTGCGGGTGAGGCAGTCGGTGACGCGGTGTTTGACTATTGTCGCGACCAACTGGGCGTCGTGGTCAACGAGATGTTCGGCCAGACGGAAATCAACTACGTCGTTGGCAACTGCAACCGGTTTTGGCCGGCCAGGCCCGGCAGCATGGGCAAGGGCTACCCAGGCCACCAGGTGGCGGTGATCGATGACGACGGCCGTGAATGTGCGGTAGGCGTGCCTGGCGATGTGGCGGTCAACCGTTACGACGCGCATGGCGATCCGGACCCGATTTTCTTTTTGGGCTACTGGAACAACGAGGCAGCGACTCAGGGCAAATTCACCGGCGACTGGTGCCGCACCGGTGATCTCGCGCGGGTGGATGCCGACGGCTACCTCTGGTACGAAGGCCGGGCCGA
>JANOLL010000411.1:0-1642 GCA_031419775.1 Polaromonas sp.
AGCCTGCGTGATGGTGTCTTGATTCAGGTTGCGCAATTGGTGATCTCCTTGGACTCAAAGCCACAGCATAGACTTTAAGCAGGACCCCGTCGTTTGGGTAGGCGGTGCGCGTAAATTAGTTTTCCATCCTGCGGAACAAACCGACATCACGCAGGGAGAACGCGCGATAAAGACAACTATCCGTCTTAACCCTCGATTGACGCTACCCTTGAAAGCGATTAGCCTGACCCGGCCTTTCAATCTCACTACGGAGCATCGCATGAGCATTTCACTCAACGTGAATGGACGCAAGCGCACCAGCGCGGCCACACCGGATACCCCCCTGCTTTACGTGTTGCGTAACGACCTGGGTATCCACAGCGCAAAATATGGCTGCGGGGTGGCGCAGTGCGGCAGCTGCACCGTTCTGCTCGATGGAAAGCCCATTCGCTCATGTGTCTACCCGGCATCAAGCGCTTCAAAAGGCAAGCTCACCACGCTGGAAGGGCTGGGTACCCCGGACAAACTGCACGTGCTGCAAAAAGCTTTCATTGAAGAGCAGGCAGTCCAATGCGGCTTTTGCATCTCCGGCATGATCATGTCGGCCAAAGCCCTGTTGGACCGCGTTCGCAATCCGAGTGAGGCCGAAATCCGCGAAGCGATGGCGGGCAACCTGTGCCGCTGCGGAACCCACACGCGAATCTTGAGCGCCATTCAGCGCGCTGCCAAGGAGCTCGCATGAAGCCCTCCCACGCCTCTCTCGCCAGCCGGCGCACTTTCCTGAAGGCCACATCACTGACTGTTGCTTTCAGCCTCTCTCCGTTTATTCCTATCGCGGCGCAGACGCCCGCCGGGCCCGCGCCCTTGCCCCTGCCTGGAAGCCTCAACAGCAATCGCATGCTCGATGGCTGGCTGCGCATCAATGCCAATGGCAGCGTGACCATGTTCACTGGCAAGGTTGAACTGGGTCAGGGCATCCTGACGGCACTCACACAAATCACGGCTGACGAACTCGATGTGGATGTCAAACGCCTGGAAGTGGTCTCGGGCAACACCGCGCTGACACCCAACGAAGGCGTCACCGCGGGTAGCCTATCTATCCAGGACAGCGGAACCGCCCTGCGTTTTGCATGCGCCGAAGCGCGCGGCTTGCTGTTGCAGGCCGCAGGAACCCGACTGGGCGTTGCTGCTGGAGAGCTGAGCGTCAGCGATGGCAGCATCAGCCACGCCAGCGGTGCCCGCACCACCTACTGGGAACTCACCAACGAGGCCATGCTTAAACGCGAGGCAACGGCCAAGACTGCACCCAAGCCAAGCAGTCAGCACCGGCTGATCGGACAAAGCTTGCAGCGGCGGGACATTCCCGCCAAGGTCACTGGCGGTGAGGTGTATGTACAGGACATGCGGCTGCCCAATATGGTGTATGGCCGGGTGGTACGCCATGCCTCCCCAAGAGCGCGTTTGACTTCGGTCAACGAAGCCGCAGTGCGGCGTATGCCGGGCGTGGTAACCGTGTTGCGCGATGGCCATTTTCTGGCTGTTGCCGCCAAGCGTGAAGAGCAAGCCATCGCCGCAGCCCGCGCCTTGCAGTTGAGCGCCCGCTGGGAAGAAGCCGGCGATCTTCCACCGACGGGGCAGGCGCTGTTCGCGCACATGAAAAAGC
>JANOLL010000412.1:0-1542 GCA_031419775.1 Polaromonas sp.
CGCTGCGCCAGCCGCCTCGGCCAGCTCGGCAGCCTGCTGAAAATTAAAGGTGTGCGGCCCCATCACCAGCGGACAAGCGCAGGCAGCGGCTTCAATCAGGTTTTGTCCGCCCAGCGGTGCAAAGCTGCCGCCCAGCAAGGCAAGATCACTGAAAGCGTAATACAGCCCCATCTCGCCGAGCGAGTCGCCCAACCAGACGTCAGCCTGCATCGCTGCCGGGTCTGTCGCCGGGCCGTCGCGCCAGCTCGAGCGGCGCGACACCATGAGACCCTGCTGACGTGCCAGAGCCTCGACGGCGTCAAAACGCTGCGGATGACGGGGCACCACAAGATAGCGAACACGGCTGACCGGAGCCACTTCAGAATTTTCATCAGCTATCAATTGTGTAGCGTTTACTCCCCTAAATTCATGGGCCTGAGTCCTGATTTGTTTAAAAAAGTCCTCTTCTTCGCTGTCCCGCGAGCTGGCCAACATCAGCACCGGCTGGCCTAGCGCCTCACGCCAGGCCTTGCCCTGGGCTTGCTGGTTTTGGCTGGGCGTGGCATCAAACTTGAGGTTGCCAAAAACCGTTGGCGCCGCCACGCCAAGCTGGCGAAAACGCATCGCGTCACTTTCAGTTTGCGCGTACACCGCCGTCAAGGCCGCATAACTCGGACGAGACAAAGCCCCGATACGCAATGCCCGTTGCAAAGACCGCTCGGACAGGCGGCCGTTGACCAACACCAGTGGCACGCCGCGCGCTTGTGCAGTGGCCAGGGTGATGGGCCAGACCTCGGTTTCCATGAGGAGCCCCAGGCGAGGTTTGAAGTGACTGAAAAATCGGGCCACCGCCCCTGGACTGTCCCAGGCTTGCCAGACCTGCACATCGCCAGCTTGCAACAAAGCCTGGCCTTCGGCGCGGCCGGTTGCGGTGCCATGAGTCAGCAACACGCGCAGACCCGGGTACGCCACGCGCAAGGCCTTCAGCAAGAGGGCTGCGGTACGGGTTTCGCCCAGGGACACCGCATGCACCCACACCAGCTCCGACGCCATTTCGGGAGGCTGGCTGTAATGACCAAAACGCTCGCCAATCGCCACGGCATAGCCGGGCTCGGTCCGGGCACGCCTGGCCAGCTTGCGCCGCAACAGCGCTTGGGCCAGCCACATCAGCAGCCCATACAGACGCAACAAGGGGCTCACCGCGTGCCAGCTCCGGCGTGTGCGCGTTCGGATTCACTCGAACCCGGGTCGACACCTGCATTCGTGCAGTCGAGCCAGGCTTGCCACACGGCCTGAACGTCTGGCCACGGTTGGGCAAACACGCTGACTTGTCGCTGATGCGGATTCGACCCCACCGGACCCGTACGCCAGGCGGTCTCAAAGTTGTAGATCTGAACATGGGGCAGATCCAGCGCGACCGCAATATGACTCACACCACTGTCCACCCCGATCACGCCGGCACTCGCGGCCAACACTTGCGTCAGCGCGTCCAGACTGAGCAGAGGTAACAGCACCACCTCTGCGCGGTTCAAGCCGCTGGCAATCGCTTGGCTCCTGGCATGT
>JANOLL010000413.1:0-2490 GCA_031419775.1 Polaromonas sp.
TGGTGGCACTGCCATTGGCGATCAGGATTTGATCAACGCCTACTACCCCGGCTGGGGGAGTGCCGCCGAACTGGAGGTGGGCCAGGGCTACAACGTCTTTCAGTGCCATCTGGACGCTTACATTGAAGACCATGGCTACTGCCTGCCCGATAAGAACCCGTCAAGCACAGACCGGAGTGTAAAAATCGTACATTTCATTGGTCCGCGCAAACCCTGGATGAACGGCGCCGTGATCCGGCAAATCCTGCGGCGGTTCAAGAAGGGCAGCTCAGTGAAATGGGAGCACCGGGTATTTGTGGCCTATAAAAAGCTGCTGGACCAGGTCGTTAGTGCGCCCCTGCAGCAGACCTGATCGTCCGTCGGCCGGCGTCCAGGACCTGAGCCGGTAAAAACGACTCACTGACGGGGCTTGGGTAGGTCTTGTCCACAGGCCGGCGGTCGCTGGCTTATAGTGCGTGCACGCGTTTTGCGCTTAACCTCAACCCCTCCATCTTCATGAAAACCAAAGCCGCCGTTGCCTGGAAAGCAGGCCAGCCCCTGACCATTGAAACCGTCGATCTGGAGGGCCCCAAATTCGGCGAAGTGCTGGTAGAAATCAAAGCCACCGGCATCTGCCTCACTGACTACTACACGCTTTCGGGTGCCGATCCGGAAGGCATCTTCCCCGCCATCCTCGGCCATGAAGGCGCAGGCATCGTTGTGGATGTGGGACCTGGCGTCACCACCCTTAAAAAAGGCGACCATGTCAGTCCGCTGTACACGCCCGAATGCCGGCAGTGCAAGTTCTGCCTGTCGCGCAAGACCAACCTGTGTCAGCTGATCCGCGGCACGCAGGGCAAGGGCCTGATGCCCGACGCCACCAGCCGCTTCAGCCTCGACGGCAAGCCCATCTTCCATTACATGGGCACCTCAACCTTCAGCAACTACACGGTGGCGCCCGAGATCTCGCTGGCGAAGATCCGCTCCGACGCGCCCTTCGACAAGGTCTGCTACATCGGCTGCGGCGTCACCACCGGCATCGGCGCGGTGCTGTTCACAGCCAAGGTGGAAGCCGGCGCCAACGTGGTGGTGTTCGGCCTCGGCGGTATCGGGCTGAACGTGATCCAGGGTGCGAAGATGGTGGGCGCTGACAAGATCATCGGGGTCGACATCAACCCGGCCCGGCAAGAGATGGCGCGCAAGTTCGGCATGACGCACTTCATCAACCCCAAGGACGTGCCGAACGTGGTTGATGCCATCGTGCAGCTGACCGACGGTGGCGCCGACTACAGTTTTGAGTGCATCGGCAACACGCAGGTGATGCGCCAGGCACTTGAGTGCACGCACAAGGGCTGGGGCCGCAGCATCATCATCGGCGTGGCCGAGGCCGGCGCCGAGATCAGCACCCGGCCGTTCCAGCTCGTCACTGGCCGCAAGTGGGAAGGCTCGGCCTTTGGCGGCGCGCGCGGCCGCACCGACGTGCCCAAGATCGTCGACTGGTACATGGAAGGCAAGATCAACATCGACGACCTGATCACCCACACCATGCCGCTGGAGGACATCAACAAGGGCTTTGATTTGATGAAGCGCGGCGAGTCGATCCGCGGCGTGGTGTTGTACTGAATCAGGGAGCCAAGTCATGCAGTCCATGAGCCCTCTTCGTCATATCGACGCTGGCGTATTGAACGTGGCCTACTATGAAACCGGAACCGCCAGCGGCCCAGCGGTGCTGCTGATGCACGGCTTTCCCTATGATATTCACGCCTACGCCGAGGTCGCGCCCTTACTGGCCAATCAAGGCTGCCGCGTCATCGTGCCTTACCTGCGCGGCTTCGGTGCAACGCATTTTCTGAGCACTGACACGCCGCGTTCGGGGGAGCAGGCGGCACTGGGTGCCGATTTGCTCGCGCTGCTGGACGCGCTGGCGCTTCCGCGCGCTGTGCTGGCTGGCTACGACTGGGGAGGTCGTGCGGCTTGCGTCGTGGCTGCACTGTGGCCTGAGCGTTGTGCTGGCCTAGTGTCCTTGAACAGCTACAACATCCAGAACATCGCCACAGCGATGGTGCCCGATACGCCTCAGAACGAGCGCGGCCTCTGGTACCAGTATTACTTTCACAGCGAACGCGGTCGCGCCGGGCTCGGCGCAGACCGGCGCGCACTATGTCATTTATTGTGGAAGCTTTGGTCGCCGAGCTGGGTTTTCGACGATCTCACTTTCGAACACAGCGCTGCTGCATTTGACAACCCAGATTTTGTGGACGTGGTCATCCAATCCTATCGCCACCGGTTTGCGCTGGTGGCGGGTGATCCGGCGCTGGCTGATATTGAACGGCGCCTCGCGAAGCAACCGCCCATCACGGTCCCCAGCATCACTTTCGATGGCGCTGACGACGGCGTCCGACCGCCTGCTGCGGCAGCCCAGCATGCCCGATTTTTCACTGGTCCACGCTCACACCGGGTCATCCCAGGCGCTGGCCACAACTTGCCACAAGAAAAACCGCAGGTGTTTGC
>JANOLL010000414.1:0-4379 GCA_031419775.1 Polaromonas sp.
AGCCTACCTGGATGAAGGTGAAGGCTCTGCTTTCACATCACGCGAGGTCGAAGCGGTCCAGATTCATCACCTTGGTCCAGGCGGCCACAAAGTCGCGCACGAAGACCTGTTGCGCATCGCTGCATGCGTAGACCTCAGCAACGGCACGGAGCTGGGAGTTCGAACCGAAGACCAGATCCACAACGGTGCCTGTCCACTTCAATTCGTTCGATCCGCGATCGCGACCTTCCAGCACGCCAGTCGCCGCCGCTGACTTCTCCCACTTTGTGCCCATGTCGAGCAGGTTCACAAAGAAGTCGTTGGTCAGGGTTTCTGGCCGCTTGGTGAACACGCCGTGCTTGGCGTGGCCCACATTGGCATTGAGAACGCGCATGCCACCGATCAACACCGCCATCTCGGGCGCAGTCAGCGTCATCAGGTTGGCACGATCGATCAGCAGCTCCGCTGCGGGCCTAGAGTGCTCAGCCTTGATGAAGTTGCGGAAGCCGTCGGCTGATGGCTCCAGCACAGCGAACGAGTGCACATCGGTCTGCTCCTGCGAGGCATCGGTGCGACCAGGCGTGAACGGAACCGTCACATCATGTCCACCCTTCTTGGCTGCTGCCTCGACCGCCGCACAGCCGCCCAGCACGATCAAGTCAGCCAGTGAGACTTTCTTGTTGCCTGCCTTCGCGCCGTTGAAGTCGGCCTGGATTTTTTCCAGCGTCTTCAGCACCTTCGCCAGTTGCGCCGGCTGGTTCACTTCCCAATCCTTTTGGGGGGCCAGGCGAATACGCGCACCGTTGGCACCGCCGCGTTTGTCGCTCCCGCGGAAAGTGGCCGCCGATGCCCAAGCCGTGCTGACCAGTTCAGAGATCGACAGGCCGGAGGCCAGAAGCGTGGCTTTGAGTCCTGCAATGTCCTGCTCCGTGACCAGTTCATGGTCTACCGACGGCACTGGGTCTTGCCAGATCAGCTGGTCTTTTGGCACCAGGGGACCCAGGTAGCGTGCAACCGGTCCCATGTCGCGGTGCGTGAGCTTGTACCAGGCCTTGGCAAACGCGTCTGCGAACTCTTGCGGATTTTGGTGGAAATGCCGGGAAATTTTCTCGTAAGCCGGATCCACTCGCATCGCCATGTCGGCTGTGGTCATCATCGGGGCGTGGCGCCTGCTGGTGTCGTGCGCATCTGGCACGGTACCGGCTGCCGAGGCATCCTTTGGCGTCCACTGGTGCGCGCCAGCGGGACTCTTGGTCAGCTCCCACTCGTAACCAAACAGGTTGTCGAAATAGCCCATGTCCCACTTGATGGGGTTGTTGGTCCATGCACCCTCGATGCCGCTGGTGATGGTGTGAACCCCTTTGCCGCTGCCAAAACTGCTGGTCCAGCCAAAGCCTTGTTCGGCAATATCGGCGCCCTCGGGTTCTGGGCCCTTGTGGTCTTCAGAGGCCGCACCATGGGATTTTCCGAAGGTGTGGCCGCCGGCGGTCAGCGCAACTGTTTCGTAGTCGTCCATTGCCATGCGCGCGAAGGTTTCGCGAATGTCCCGCGCCGAGGCCAGAGGGTCCGGGTTACCGTCCGGACCTTGTGGGTTGACATAAATCAGACCCATTTGAACAGCACCGAGCGGCTGAGCCAGTTCCCGGTCGCCCGAGTAACGCTCGTTACCAAGCCAGGTGTCTTCAGGTCCCCAGTAAATGTCTTCGCCGGGTTCCCAGACGTCCTGGCGACCGCCCGCGAAGCCGTAGGTCTTGAATCCCATCGTCTCCATGGCCACGTTGCCGGTTAACACCATCAGGTCAGCCCAGGAAAGCTTGCGCCCGTACTTTTGCTTGATTGGCCAAAGCAGGCGGCGCGCCTTGTCTAGGTTACCGTTGTCCGGCCAGCTGTTGAGGGGGGCAAAGCGCTGGGTGCCGAAGCCTGCGCCACCGCGGCCATCGGCAATGCGGTAGGTGCCTGCACTGTGCCAGGCCATCCGCACAAAAAACGGTCCGTAGTGGCCATAGTCAGCCGGCCACCAGTCCTGCGAGTCGGTCATCAAGGCCTGGAGGTCCTTGACCACGGCATGCAGATCCAGACTCTTGAATTCCTCGGCGTAATTGAACTCTTTACCCATGGGGTTGGAGCGCTCGGAGTGCTGCTCCAAAATCTTCAAACTCAGCTGGTTGGGCCACCAGCTGGCGTTCGTCCTGGCTCCGGCCACCGGGGGCTGGCCAGTACCTTTCATGACAGGGCACTTGGTTTCTGTTGACATGCTTCGCTCCTTGGGTTGTTCAAAAAAGTCGCAACAGTTAGTTTAGATTAACGGGATGTCTACAACGACCTAATCTTTCTAATGGCTTCGATAGTGTTATTTGACGAGGTGGCCGTGCGCTATGCTTTTGACATTTAAGGAGATCTCATGGATTCCCAGTTCGACAAAGGCTTGGTTACCCGCAAGCGGGTCATGGGCGATGATTTTGTTGCCAATGCCTTTGACAAAGCCACTGATTTCACCCTTCCCATGCAGCACTACATCACCCGCAACGCGTGGGGCGATGTGTGGCAACGGCCTGGATTGGACCTCAAAACCCGCAGCCTTATCACGGTAGCCATGTTGACAGCGCTGGGTAAGCAGCATGAGCTGAAAGGCCATGTGCGCGGCGCCCTGAACAACGGCGCAACTGCCGAGGAAATTTCGGAAGTCTTGCTTCACGCCAGTATTTACTGCGGCGTGCCATCGGCAGTAGAGGCTTACCGCAGTGCGGCTGAAGTGGTGGATGCCCCCCAAACCGCCTGATTTGCGGTATTTATTGAATCAGTTTATGCGCTAGCGCTCGTAAAATGGCGCGAAATAGCTATTAAAAACATAGCAATTGGCGTCACGCGTCACTATGGATTTATCCTGCCATCAGTTTATGGACCAGGTCTGCGGTGGTTGAGGCCTTGTATTTGCGCATCAAGCGGGCACGGTAAATTTCCACCGTGCGGTGACTGATGCTCAGGGCGCGGCCGATCTCCTTGGAGGTCAGCCCCCTCATTAGGTAGGCAGCAACTTCTCGCTCCCGCGCGGTGAGTTCGGCCGTCACCGGGCGGCCCCAGCTCAGGTCTTCAAAAGTCCAGATGCCCGACTCATGGGGCTGTGCACGGTTTAGGGCGCGTCCGGTGACATGGCACCAAAAGGTCTCCCCTCTCTCACGCCCATCCACCCGCTTCATGATGCGGTCGTCGGCATAAAGTCCGCTGGCGTTGAGGCTGGGCAGCATGCGTGCGCCTATGCGTTCATATTCGACCGCACTGGGGTACAGCAGAAGAAAGGATTCGCCGATGAGTTGCTCACGCGAGACGCCAAATATTTCGCACACATGCTGGTTGCAGTCCACGATCGAGCGATTGCGCGACAGCACCAGTCCCACCGGCGCCAAGTCAAAAGCAAGCTGGTAATTGATGTCCGCTAACATTTATTGAGCCATCGACATCGGGCTAACCTTTAGGGAGAACTACGTAACGCATTACGTAGTATCGTTGCAGGCAGAATAATTGCAACGCTTTACTACTGGCATTGCCCGGCACGACTCCCCAACACCCAGCATTAACAGGAGATTTTTTGTGAAAAAACTTTTTCCCTCCGCCGCGGCGGCCCTCAAGGGAGTCGTCAGTGATGGCCAGTTGATGGCTGTAGGCGGCTTCGGTCTGTGCGGCATTCCCGAAGCGCTGATTGAGGCAGTCAAAGACAGTGGCGTGCAAAATTTGACGGTGATTTCGAACAATGCCGGCGTCGATGGTTTCGGCCTGGGCAAGCTTTTGGAAACCCGGCAGATCAAAAAGATGATCGCCAGCTATGTCGGTGAAAACAAGGAGTTCGAGCGCCAGTACCTGGCCGGTGAACTGGAACTGGAATTCACCCCGCAGGGCACACTGGCTGAAAAGCTGCGCGCCGGTGGTGCGGGCATTCCGGCGTTTTTCACAAAGACCGGCGTCGGCACCATGGTGGCTGAGGGCAAGGAATTGCGTGAATTCGATGGCGATACTTACGTCATGGAACGCTCGCTGGTGCCTGATGTGTCGCTGGTCAAAGCCTGGCGCGCGGACCAGTCAGGCAACCTGCAGTTTCGTTTAACGGCCCGCAACTTCAACCCGGCTGCCGCCATGGCCGGCAAGGTGTGCATTGTGGAAGTGGAAGAGGTGGTCGAGACCGGGTCCATGGAGCCGGACCACATTCATCTGCCGGGTATTTATGTGCACCGCATCGTGTTGAATGCCAAGCCCGAAAAGCGCATCGAAAAACGTACCATCACCGAGAAAGCTGGAGCATAAACATGGCGTGGACACAAGATCAAATGGCAGCGCGTGCCGCGCAGGAGTTGCAAGACGGTTTCTACGTCAACCTGGGCATTGGCATTCCAACGCTGGTGGCTAAT
>JANOLL010000415.1:0-3016 GCA_031419775.1 Polaromonas sp.
GCAGCAAGAATATCGGGCTCAATGATGATCATGGTTGGGCTCGGGTTGGAGAATGTCTATGACGGTCGTGTGTTCGAGCGCCAGTTCAAGTGTCTCGACGAGGGCATTGAGCTGGATCGGTTTGCTCACATACGAAAAGAATCTGGCATCGCCGCCCGCGTCAATGTGGTGGTCCAGCAGATAGGCTGTAAGCGCCACGATAGGTATGCTCGCAGTGGCATCGTCGCTGGCCAGAATTTCCTGAACCTCAATGCCACTGATGCCCGGAAGATTGATGTCGAGCACGATCACAGCTGGCTGCTCCAAGCGGGCTATTTCGATGGCATCTGCGCCATTGCTGGCGGTCAGCAATCGATACTCCGGATGCGATGCGACCAGTTCTTGCATGACGTCGAGCTGGGCCAGCTGGTCTTCGACGTAGAGCAGCGTGTAACCCTGTACCGGTGGCGGTGGCCGTCCCGGCAGGTTGACCCCGGACGCCGCCAGCACATGCGACGGGTCCAGCTCAATCCAGAACAAGCAACCACGTCCGACCTCGCCCTCCACGCCAATCGCGCCGCCCATCATTTCGACCAGGCGCTTGCTCATGACCAGCCCGATGCCGGTGCCTTGCTCGGCCATCACCTCCTGCCCGAGCCGGTTAAACGGCTCAAACAGGCGCGCCATTTGTTCGGGTGCCAGCCCCTCGCCACTGTCTTGCACGCCAATCCGGATTCGCCCGTTGGCGGTCTCGCCGCAGCTCACCTTCACCCATCCGTCGACGCGGTTGTATTTGATGGCGTTCGACAGAAGGTTGATCAGAATCTGCTTGACCCGCGTGCTGTCGGCCCTGACGTATTGCGGTTTTTTGAAATCCGGAAAGCTCACGGTGATGCCGCGCTGATGCGCCTGCAATTCAATCATGGCTCTGCTTTCTTGCATGACGTCCGACAGCAAAACCGGTTGGAGCTGAATCGCCAGCTTGCCCGATTCAACCAGCGCCAGATCGAGAATTTCATTGATGAGTTCTAGCAGATACCAGCCGGCCTGCAAAATCTGCATCACGCTTCTTTTTTGGGAGGGCGTGGGCGGCGGAGTTCCCGATTCAATCAGCTGTGCAAAGCCAAGAATGGTGCTCAGCGGGGTGCGCAGTTCGTGGCTCATGCCAGACAGAAAATCGGATTTCGCACGGTTGGCCGTTTCAGCGACCAAGGTGGCGCGCTCCAGGTCAGCGTTCTTCTTCAGCAGCAACTGGTCAAATTCTTCGCGCTGTAATTCAGCCTTTCTTCGGGCCGTGATGTCGCTGAAAATAACCGCCACCCGGCGATCTTCCGGGTTGGCAACCCGGCAGGCGTAAACATCAAACCAGCGCCCGTCCAGCCCTTCGACTTCGTTGACATACCGGGTTGCTTCACCTGTCATCGCAACTTTCCCGAAGGTTTCAAACCAGTGCGTTTCCAGATTCGGAATCAGCTCGCGTACCCGTTTTCCGGCAGCTTCTAACATGCCAGTCTGCTTTTCAAAAGTGGGGTTGACCACGATGAACCGATAGTCGTTAGCCACCTGCTGCTCGTCAAAAAGCACCTCGATGATGCAAAACCCCTCATCGATCGACTCGAACAGGGTGCGGTATCTTTCTTCGGATTCGCGCAAGGCCTCCACATTGCGTCGTTGTTCGGTGATGTTGTTAAATAAGATCGCAACTCTACGACTGTCGGGATCGCCGACCCGAAAGGCATAGACGTCGAACCAGCGGTTCAAAGCCTTGGCTTCATTGATAAACCGCAAGGGCGTGCCAGTCAGCGCCACCTTGCCGTAAATCTCAAACCAGGACTCCTCGATGTCGGGAGCCAGTTCGCGTATGCGTTTTCCTGCTGCGTTTTTCAGGCCGGTCAAGTCCTCGAAAACAGGGTTCATTTCTAGAAAGACGTAATCAACCGATTTGCCCTGGTCGTCAAAAATCACTTCAATCGTGCAGTAGCCTTCGTCCATCGATTCGAAAAGGTTTCGGTAGCGCTCTTCCGATTCACGCAAGGCCTGGTCGATTTTCCTGCGCGCGGTGATGTCGAGGTTGGTCGCGAAAGATTTGATGGGCCTGCCGTCAGCGGCGCGTTCGACCGACCAGGCGCTCTCGATGTATCGCTCCACGCCGTCGTCACCCAGCAAGCGGTATTCAATCTTGCCGACCGGCAACCCGCTGGTAAATTGGTGCAGTGCTGCTTCCACCTGCGACCTATCGGCCGGTACGGTGTGGTCGAGTAATGTCTGCACCCCGGCGGCGACATCGACTTCATGCTCGGGTGGTGGAAAAAATCCCATCACATCCTGAAAATTTTCGGCAGACTTCGCGCTGCCCCGCGCGAGATCAACCTCGACATAGGTCAGCCTCGCCGCCTCGGCCGCACGGCGTAGCCGTGACTGGGTTTCCATCAACAGCGCCTCGGCAGTTTTTCTGTGCGAAATATCCCATACCACCCCAATGCTGTGCAACAGGCGACCTTCTGTATCGTGAATCATGCGGGCCGCCACACTGACCCAGCACGCACTGCCGTCTTTGCGTACGTATCGCTTTTCGTTTTCGTAGGTCGAAATGTCGCCGTGAAAATACTGGTCCAATAGCACCTGGTCAGCAGCGGCGTCGTCTGGATGGGTGATGTCGGTAATCTTCATCCTCAGCAACTCGGTCGCGCTGTAGCCGGTGAGCTTGCACATGTTGGTATTCACCGTAGTGAAGCGTCCATCGAGGCTCAGATAAACCATTCCGGTGGGAGCCAGATTGAAGGCAACGTCATACAGTTGAGCGTTGCGCTGGACCTCGGCAAGCAACAGTTTGTTGGCCGTGATGTCGGTCATGATCAGGCGAAGTTCAGTCAGCCCTTCTGCAGTGGCTTCAGCGATGGCAGCCATCTGAACCCAAAACTGCGTGCCGTCACCTTTACGCATCTCCAGTTCGCAGGTTTGATGCTGGCCAGATGACAACAGCTGCTGGCGGCACAGGTAATAGGTGTCCTGGTGCTCGCTGGCGATAAAGCGACTC
>JANOLL010000416.1:0-2805 GCA_031419775.1 Polaromonas sp.
CTCCAGCAGTAGTCTGAGTTCGTAACGGAAGCGGAAGTCGGCAATTGTTTCTGCTGACAGATTGACGGCAATATCGCCAGGTGCGGTGCGCAGGTGCTCGATGGCAAGCCGCACCACTTCCAGATCAATCGGTGCGCTCAAATTGAGGCGCGCCGCCATGGGCATGAAGTCTCGGGCGGGCAGGAGCGTGCCAGCTGCATCGATCTGCAGACGGATCACCCCTTCCTTGTGAATCGGTGCGAGGTTGCCACTGCCGACCACCCGGTAGAAGGCGAGCTGCAGCTTTCCGCTGGCAACCGCTTCGGTCAGCATGCTGCGCCACTGCTCTGCCGGACGAGCCGGGCGGTTGCCTTCGGCGTCGCTGGCGTGCCAGCTGTTAGAGCCAAGGTCTTCGGCGCGGGCCAGCGCTTCATCGGCCCGACTCAGTAAATCCCCCACACTTTGTCCGTGCTGGTAGGCTACCGCCGCCAGATTAAACAGGTCGGGCACCTCGGCGACCCAGGCCGGAAGCCAGTCCTGGGTCAGGCGCTGATGCAGCACGATGGCGGCGTCTACCGGGGAGGTGATGCCTGGGCAGGCCAGTGCAAATTCACCGCCTTTGATGCGGCCAGGCTGCTGGCCAGGATGCTCGCGTGCGCTGTTTTGAAACACCTCACCAAGCTGCACGAGCAGCGTGTCGGCACGCCGGTGTCCAAGCTGCGCGTTAAGTTTGTTCAGGTCTTTCAGGCGCAGCACGACCAGAGTCCCTTCGGGACCAGAGTTTTCGCCTACCAACAGTTCGCGCAGCAAGGACAGGAAATGCTCACGCCCGGCCAGTCCGGTCAAGGCGTCCATATTGACTTTCTGACGCAGCGCTTCCAGGCGGGCGGCCTCCTCACTGAACAGGGCTTTCAGACGTTCCACCAGACTGTTCATGGCCCGCACCACACTGCGTAGCTCGGGGGTACGGGGTTCCGCCAGGCGCATGAAGCGCCGCTCCGCAATCGCTTCGGCCTGCCCAACCACTTCAACCAGCGGCCGGGTAATCAGGCGTATGGCCAGCGTTCCGGCAATACCGGCAAGTAAGCTACCCAGCACAAACCACATTAGCAAACCCAGCGTACCTTCCCACAGGCTTTGATACACGTACTGCTCCTGGCTGGCGAGTGTCAGGGTGCCGTACTGCTTCCAGCCATCCTGAATCAAGGCCTGGCCAGGCGCGGCGCTGATCGGTATCAGGCGAGCGAACCAGGCGGGCGCGCCCTTTAGCTGGCCGGTGTACACCCGCTCTGCCAGCAGCTGGCCAGTAGGCGAGACGATGCGTATGAACCGGTAATGGCCAGCATCAAACTGGGTGGCCACCTGCAGGTCGACAGTCACCGTGTCTTTTGGCAGCTGTGACAGCGACAAGGCCAGTGCAGTGGCGTTGTCAATGTTCTTCACCTGCAACTGTTGCTCGAGGTAATGCCGCGCCGACAACACACTGACCACCATGCTGCCGCCAAAGGCAATGGTCATGACCACAATGATGGCGATCCAGAGCTGTTTAATAAGTGACATGTTGCTTACTCGCTGCGTAGGTGAATGTGAAAACTAAGCGATAACTCATAGCGACAGGCCCTCCTGGCGCATGCGCTCCAGCGCATCCCGCCAGCGGGACAGCCGGGTGGTCGGATCAGCCGCGGATGCTGTGGCGCCACCGACCCACAAACCTGCACTGTTAAAGCTGAAAACGGGCGCCAGGTCACTGCGCTGGGAGGCGGGGCGTACGCTGCTAATGAGGTTGTCGAGAATCAGCGGCTCGTCGGTGGGCTGGGGGTAATAACCCAGCACCATATGGGCCACAGTCGTGCTTGAACCGACGCGGGCGCGTACATAAATCAAACGAAGATGCTCGTTTCCGACCCCCAACATTTGTAAGGTAATGTATTTTGCGATGGAGAAATCTTCGCAGTCTCCAGCGCCCCGCCCCATGAATTCGAGTGGCGTTGCCCAATAGTCTTCCTGTTGCCAAACCACGATGTCGCTTTCAAAGATGACGCGGCGGTTAAAGAAGGCGTTGACTTTGTCTAGCTTGTCCGTGTCCGGCAGATTTCGGGACTCCTCCATCATGCGGCGCCAGGCGGCCACAGTTTCAGCTGCTTTAGTGCCGTATCGCTGGAGAGCAAGGGCCTGGGTCTTGTCGAAATCCGGTGCCGCGAACGACCCACCCAACGCCCCCAGCACCACCAGGATGCTGGCACCAGCCCATGACACGAACCGGGCGCGAAGGGCCTGACGCGTCGTGGCTGTAATCCGCATGGTGGCTAGCCTAACCCAAACCCCGAAGTGCAGCACATCTCGGATAGCGCTAAACGGGGCAACCTTTAAAAAAGGCATTCAAATGGGGGTTCACAAAGAAACATTTTGGCGATATAACTGATGACTCGACACATTAATTTACAAGGTCATTGTATGAAAGCGAACAAAACCATCGTTGCACTGGCTGCGCTGCTCTGCCTGGCAGCCCAAGCCCAGACGATACCCGAGCCCCTGGCGGCAGCGGCGCGCAAGGCGGTGGTGAGCAATCCTGAAGTACAAGCGCGGTTCAACGGCTTTCAAGCTGCCGGCAACGAACGCGATGTTGCCAGTGGTGGTTACTTTCCACAAATAGACCTGCGTGCTGGCGTAGGCCGGGAAAGCCGTAGCACCC
The DNA here is from genome assembly GCA_031419775.1 of Polaromonas sp. Taxonomy (GTDB): domain Bacteria; phylum Pseudomonadota; class Gammaproteobacteria; order Burkholderiales; family Burkholderiaceae_C; genus Polaromonas. Next base: position 2,672 of record JANOLL010000416.1, read on the forward strand.
CCCTGACCAACTTCGGCCGGTACAACTTCGGCGGCACCCAGCTGACACTCAACCAGATGCTGTTTGATGGCCTGTTCACGCCCAACGAAGTCAAACGCCTGGGCTACGCCAAGCTGACCCGCTACTACGAACTG
>JANOLL010000417.1:0-4801 GCA_031419775.1 Polaromonas sp.
GCCACCAGCCAGATGCCGACGCAGGCAATCAGCGCCCGTTGCAGTTCTGGCCAGCCGGGTAGGCCTGGCACCGCCAGCACCATGCCGATCAGTGCACAGAACACGATCAGTTGAACCACCCGTGGTTTGGTCAGCGAGTAGAACTGCCGGAATTTGGACGGCTGCCAGCCAACCGGATGGGGCACAGCGCCGGGCAGCGCAGACGATGAAGACGATTTCATGTCGACAGCTTCACCGTGCTCGCAGAGACACCGATAGGGGCGTTGACGTTAAAGTTGGCGTTCACGTTTTCCGGCCCGGTGACAGGGACCAATTGGGGTGCCTTCAGACTGCGCAAAACCAGCCCGGTCAGCACCACAACCAGCGCTGCTGCGCCACCAGTATGCGCCACCGCTGCCACGAGCGGCCAGCCCAGCAAGACGTTACCCAGGCCGGTGGCCGCTTGCAACAGGGCCAGTGCACCCAGCCATCTGGCCTGCATGCGCAGCTCGGTGACTCGGTAAAGCTTCAAAGTGAGGGCCAGCATGGCTGCAAAGACAAGATAAGCGCTCAGGCGATGAACATAGTGAATGGCTGTCAACGCTTGAAAGCTGATGTTCTCGCCCGACCCGCCGACGCCCAACGCCCGCCAGACTGTGAAAGCCTGGCTGAAATTCATATCGGGCCAGAACGAGTTTTGGCAAGTTGGAAAATCGGTGCAGGCGAGCACAGCGTAGTTGGTGCTGACCCAGCCGCCGAGCGCAATTTGCAGCCAGAGCAAAGCGAAGGTACACCACAGCAGTCTTTGCGCCCCGCTGCTCAGTTGCACCGGCAACTGACCACCGGACGCCTGGGCGTAGCGCACCGCTTGTGCCTGCAGCAATGCCAGCAACGCCATGCCTCCCAGCAGATGCAAGGTCACGATGGCCGGAAACAATTTCATGGTCACGGTCAGGGCCCCGAAGGCCCCTTGCAGGCAAACCCATAATAAAGTCGCGCTGGGCCACCACGGTGAGATGTGAATGCGCTTGCGTTCTAGCCAACTGGCCGCCGTCAAGGTCAGAATCAGCACGCCAACGCCAGTCGCCAAATAGCGATGGATCATTTCAATCCAGGCTTTGGGATGCGTCACGGGTCCGCTGGGCATGGCAGCCTGTGCGGCGTCGATGTGCAACTGCGCACCCACGGGACTGGCATGACCATAGCAACCTGGCCAGTCGGGGCAGCCCAGGCCGGAGTCCGTCAAGCGGGTGAAGGCGCCAAACATGATCAAGTCAAAAGTCAAAAACAGCGTCACCAAGGTGAGCACCCGCAGGCGTTGCACCGGCGTGGCTCGACGGTTGCGCAAGCCGACCCACAACAGCGGGCCCACGGCGACGATCAGGCCCATCATCATCAGGCGGAAAGCAGGACCGAGGTCGTAAAGCGCTGGAGTGACCATGACTTCAACGACCCTCTTTGTCCCAGCTTGCTGAGGCGCGCAGCAGCCGATCAAGGTCTCGCTTGGCTTTTGCAGCACCCGCGGCATCCATATTGGCCGGAAAACGCATCATCAGGTTGCCGAGCGGGTCGACCAGATAAAGATGGTCTTCCATGCGCTGACCCGCCGCTGGCACCAGCCACTGTGCCAGCGCATCGGCCTGCACCCTCAGCACGGTCGAGGCGGCCAACGCTGGGCCAAGACGGCTGTCAGGCACTGCGCCATCGTTGACCAGCCAGACCCGGTCAAGACGCTCTTTCTCCCGGCCCAGTGATTCGCGTAATTGCCGCTGAAAATAAAGCCGCTGCTCGCAGGCGCTGTCGCATGCCGCGCCGGCAATGCTCATTAACAACCATTGGCCTTTGAGTGCCGTCAATTGCCCGCCTCGGCCGTCCAGAGTCAGGGTGCTGAGGGCGGGCAGAGGCCGCTGGGGGTCGACGAGTTCGCCGAAGTTTCGCCGGCCTTCGGGGCGAATCACGTAGTAAGTGAAATAAGACAGCAGCACCGGCGCGGCGCACACCAGCAAGACCGCGATCATTTTCCAGCGGCCCGACGCGGTGTGGCTGGCAGCATCCCGCATCCCGGCGTCAGGGACCGACATGGCATGGACCGTGAGGCCCAGCGGTTCGTCGCGGATGGTCTGGCTCCGCGACATGGCAGCAGCAGAAGGATGATCAGTTTGTCGATGGGTCACAGCGTGGGTCAAGAAGATTCAAGGGCTGACTGGAAGGGTTAAAACTTTGACAACGACTGACGGGATTGTTTTCTTGCGCGGCTTTGAGTTTGCCAGGGCCTGATGATTTGAAACCAGCCATACAGCAGAACGACCAGCGCACACAGCCCAAACCACTGGAAGGCATAACCGTAGTGTTTGTCCACGCCCAGATTGGGAGCTGCCCAGTCGCGCAAAAGTCCGTCACTGGCAATGCCGGTTTGTAGCAGAGACACCGGGAGCAGTGGTAAAGCAAGTTCTCCTGCGAACGACGTCATATCGATATTTTGCCGGATTCGACCTTTTTCTACGCCTTTGAACGCGTAAAGCTTGGACGGCGGCGGGGCAATCCGGCCCATCACGGTCACGGTACCGGCTGGCGTTTGCACCGCAGGCAATCGCGCCCGATCGGTGAAATCACGTTGCACCCATCCCCGTTGAACCAAAATTACCTGAGCAGTGCCGTCCAACACCAGCGGCGTCAACACCACAAAACCGCTCTTGTTGCTCATAGGTCGGTTGTCCAGAAAAATCGTCTGTTCTGCCCGCCAGACGCCCCGAAGAGCGGCGGGTCGATGGACGGCGTCGACCGCGTTTTTAAAACCGCTGAGAGCCTGGGCATCAAGAACCGTTTGTTTGGCACGAAGGTCGACGGCCGCCTGCAGCTCTACTTTTTGCGCAGCGCGCCGCAGCTGCCACTGACCTAGCGAGAAGGTGAGAACTGCAACCAGCAGTGCGGCTACCGTCACCAGCCAAAACCGTACGCCGCGCAGCCTGGGCGTCATAGGTTGATAATCCGAGGCATGACTACCCTCGTCGCTCTAGCTTTCCTGGCCATTCTGGGGAGTCTGGCCACCGCACTATTTTTCATGATGAAAGACGGTACCGATGGCAAAGCCAAAACCAACAACATGGCGCGTGCCCTAGCGTTCCGCGTAGGATTTTCGATCTTGCTGTTTGTCTGCATTTTGATTGCCTGGAAACTGGGTTACATACAGCCCACTGGCCTGCCTGCTGGCAGATAAAACCAGGCCTTGAACTCAAAAAGAAAGGCCGCTTGATTGCGGCCTTTACTTTTTTCTTCAACTCGCTATTCCAGCCGTCACGCGACCAGATTTCGGTCGCGACGGATAGGTTTCGCTCAAAGCCAATAGACCAGGATGTAAAGGCCCAGCCACACCACGTCTACAAAATGCCAATACCAGGCTGCACCCTCAAATCCGAAATGTTTTTCGGCAGTGAAGTGGCCCTTTTGCAAACGCAGAGTAATAAACAGCAGCATCAACATCCCGACAAACACATGGAAGCCATGAAAGCCTGTCAGCATGTAGAAAGTCGAGCCATAGATACCGGAGCTCAGCTTCAGGTTGAGGTCGGAGTAAGCGTGGCTGTATTCATAGCCCTGAACACCCAGAAAAATCACACCGAGAAGGACTGTCGCCCACATGAACCCTATGGTCTTGGCGCGATGACCTTCACGCAAGGCGTGGTGCGCAATCGTCATGGTGACGCCAGAACTCAGCAGCAAAGCTGTGTTGATGGTTGGCAGCCAGAACGGCCCGACCGTCTGAAACGGCTCCACGATATCGGCCGGAGAGGCTGTCGCACCGGCAGTCACACTGGGCCACGCTGCCTTGAAGTCCGGCCAGAGCAGGGAATTTTCAAAGTTACCCAGCTCAGGTACCGAATGCACGCGTGCCCACCACAACGCAGTGAAGAAAGCGCCGAAAAACATGACTTCTGAAAAAATGAACCAGCTCATGCTCCAGCGGAAGGACAGGTCTATCTTGTATCCATACAAGCCACCTTCGCTTTCGCGAATCGACTCGCCAAACCACTGAAACAGCGTGCCCAGCCAAATCACCATGCCAAGCGCCAGGGAGTAGGCACCCCAGCTGGCCCCGTTGACCCACTGGCTCGCGCCCAAAATGACAAAAAACAAACCAGTCGAAGCCATGACCGGGTGGCGCGACGGTGCCGGCACATAGTAGTGAGGTACTGCCGGCGTGGCACCTGAAGAGGCTACTGAAGACATTCCCAACTCCTGTTCTCGCTAAATCCAAAAATCAAGTGACTGGCACATGACACCTTGCCGGGATGGCTACTTGCCACCGACCCAGGTAGCCAGAAGAATCAGACTACCCACAAAAAACACCGCGCTGATCAAACCCACCAACACAATGTGCAGCGGGTTAAGCTGCTCACCATCCTTGACGAACTCACTGCGGGCCCGCAAACCAACGAATGACCATAAAACCGCCCTAACAGTCCGTAGAAGCGAACCCTTGCGTTGGTGCACAGGCACAGCCGCTGAAAATTCTGATGGGTCAGTCATGCCCCTGACGCGCCCGCTGCCAACGCTGTTTTAGACGCTGCGGGTTGAAGATTGGCCTGCGGCGCTGCGGGGGTCTTGCCACCCACCTCAAAAAAAGTATAAGACAACGTGATGGTGCTAACGTCTCGGGACAATTTTGGATCAATCACGAAGGCCACTGGCCACTGTTTTTTCTCGCCGGGGGCCAGGGTGTACTGGTTGAAACAAAAGCACTCGAGCTTGTTGAAGTGTGTCGCAGCCTGGGATGGTGCATAGCTTGGAATAGCCTGTGCCGAAATTGTGCGGTTCTGTTTGT
>JANOLL010000418.1:0-8850 GCA_031419775.1 Polaromonas sp.
ACCCTGGGCCGACAGTCGGGCCGATGCCAGATCTGCCGCACTGGCCTGGGCGCCTGCGTTGGCACCTTCAGCAGCCCGTCCCAGGCGGCCCCAAATATCAGGTTCCCAGTTACCGCCTATGCCGAGCTGGTAATTGCTGCCAGTACGGCCTGCTGCTCCGGTCGACAGGTTGCCACCGCTCCTGGCGCGCGATGCGCCGCCTTCCAATGTGACGGTAGGAAACAGTGAGGCCCGCTGCTCCCGCACCAGCGCTCTGGCCTGAGCGTAAGCACCGACCGCCGCCGCGACGTTCTGACTAGAAACCTCCACACGCGCGACGAGCCGGTCCAACACTGGATCACCAAACAATTGCCACCATGGCCCACGCTCCAGGGCATCCGCTGGGGCAGCTGCTACCCAGCCTTCAGCCTCTTTGAAAGCGGCAACCGTGGGGGTGTCCGGACGTCTGTAGTCAGGGCCAACCGCACAGGATGCAGCCAGCAGCGACAGCATGCAAACCGCCAACAGCCGAGCGGGAAAGTGAAGGGACACAGCAGTGTTCATTGGGCTTGTTGAGGCGTAAAAACCGATGCCTGGTCTGAGTGATGGCTCAATGCCTTCTCAGACGGGCTACGGCGTCGCAGTTTGTCCATCAATACGTATACCACCGGAGTGGTGAGCAGCGTGAGCAACTGGCTGGCAACCAGGCCGCCAATAATGGAAATACCCAGCGGTCGGCGCAGTTCAGCCCCCTCACCAAACCCTATCGCCAACGGCAGTGCCCCGAGAATGGCAGCCAGAGTCGTCATCAGGATGGGCCTAAAACGCAGCAAGCAGGCCTCACGTACCGCATCGACCGCGCTCAAACCACGGGCGCGTTCGGCTTCAATCGCAAAATCAATAATCAAAATTGCATTCTTCTTGACGATGCCGATCAATAGAAAAATCCCAATCAAAGCAATCAGGGAAAAGTCGAGCTTGAAAAGCAGGAGCGCCAAAACCGCGCCCACGCCTGCCGAGGGTAGTGTCGACAGCACAGTTATGGGATGCACGAGGCTCTCATAGAGAATTCCCAGCACGATGTAGATCACCACCAGTGCAGCCAGTATGAGCAAGGGTTGCTGACTTTGCGATTCCTGCGCGGTACGGGCTGTGCCCTGAAAGCTGCCCCGCACATTATTCGGCATTCCAATGTCGGCCTCAGCCTGTTTGACAGCTGCCTGTCCGTCGCTCAGCGTCATGCCGTCGGCCAGGTTGTAAGACACGGTAGTCGCCAGTTCGCCATCCTGGTGGCTCACCGATGCGGCCTTGGCGTTTTCAGAAAATCGCGCGATGGCGGACAGTGGCACCAGCGTGCCGCCGTTCGCGCTCAAGGCCTGACCGGTTGAAGGGTCACGCAGGGCGGGATTAACGACAGCGGCTCCGGACAGTGCCCCGGTCGCCTGCATTGCATCGCCCATGCCCCTTGCAGGAACATAAATGTCCCTAAGCGCTTGTGGGCTCTGCCGGAAGCGCGGCGCTACTTCCATGACGACTTTGTACTGGTTCAGATCGCTGTAAATAGTGGCGACCTGACGCTGACCAAAGCCGTTGTACAGGGCATTGTCAACATCCCGGGAGCTGATACCCAATCGCGCTGCGCTGTCTTTGTCAACGGTAACCATGGTTTCTACGCCGTTGTCCTGCTGGTCTGTGTCGACATCGGTCAGGGCGTTTTGCAGCTTCATCTCGTCTGCCAGCCGAGTCGCCCACTTGCGCAGGTCGGCGATGTTGTCACTCTTAAGGGTGTACTGATAGCTTGAATTGCTCGGGCGACCACCCCCCCGCAGATCCTGTACTGGATTCAAAAACAGACTGACACCCGTGACACGGGCCAACTGGGGCCGCAGGCGCGCAATCACCGCCTGGCCAGTATCGGTTCGTTGACCCACCGGCTTGAGGTTAATGAACAAGAAGCCACCCCCAGCACGGCCACCCCCGGTAAAACCGACTACCGTTTCGACTGCCGGGTCAGCACGGATGATGTCGACCAACTGTTTGAGTTTGCCTTGCATGGCCTGAAAGGAAATACTCTGGTCAGCGCGCAGGCCACCGTTGATCTGGCCAGTGTCCTGCTGCGGAAAAAACCCCTTGGGTGCCGCGATGTAAAGATAAACATTCAGGCCCACGACAGCCAGCAGGATCAGCATTACCAGCAGCTTGCTGCCCAGTGCCCAGTCCAGACTGATTTCATAACCGCGATGCAGCCGTCTAAAGCCATTTTCAAACCAGCGCGGGATGAAAGCAAAACGACCTGCTGGCTTACCTCCGTCACGCGTCGGTTTGAGCAGCCAGGCGCACATCATCGGGGTGGTGGTCAGCGATATCACCAAGGAAATCAAGACGGCCACAGACAGCGTGACAGCAAACTCGCGAAACAGACGACCAGTCTGTCCGGCCATGAACAGTAGGGGGATGAACACCGCTACCAGTGAAACACTGATGGAAAGCACGGTGAAGCCAACTTCCCGCGCCCCCAGCAATGCAGCCGTGAAGCGGTCCATGCCCGCTTCAATGTGGCGGCTGGTGTTTTCCAGGACCACGATGGCATCGTCCACTACAAAGCCGGTAGCCACCGTCAGCGCCATCAAGCTCAAGTTGTTCAGGCTAAACCCCAGCAAATACATCACCGCGAAAGTACCCAGTAGGGACACCACCGTAGCCACCGCCGGAATCACTGTGGCGCGAACGCTGCGCAAAAAGGCACTTACGACCAGCACTACCAGAACAATCGAAATCAGCAGTGTCAGCTCGATCTCCCGCAAGGACGAACGTATGGAATTGGTGCTGTCTGAGGCCACCGACAGGCGCACATCCTGGGGCAGCTGGGCCTGCAATGCCGGTAACAGTGCGCGTACTCCGTCAACCGTCTCAATGACATTGGCGCCAGGCTGGCGCGTTACCAACACGATGACGGCAGGCGTGCCATTGAAGAGACCCAGGGTATTGGTGTTTTCAACGCCATCGACTACCTCGGCCACATCCATTAGCCGGATGGCCGCCCCGTTACGCCAAGCGACCACCAGTTCCCGATAATCCGCTGCCTTGCGGCCTCCCGAGGCGGTGCTGGCACCAGCATAAATCTGCAGGCGCAGGCCGTTTCCTTCGATCGCGCCCTTGGGCCGATTCGCGTTGGATGCCTGTAGCGTTGCCCGCACGTCCTCCATGCTGACGGCATATCGATTAAGGGCGTACGGATTCAGTTCTACACGCACCGCCGGCAGTGAGCCCCCGCCCAGTTCCACATCACCGACGCCTGGAACCTGCGCAATTTTTTGCTGCAGCAAATTCGACACGTCGTCGTAAATCTGCCCAGGCGGTCGGGTTTGCGAGGTCAGCGCCAGAATGATCACTGGCGCATCCGCCGGATTGGCCTTGCGGTAGGTCGGATTGCTGCGCAGCGTAGCCGGCAAATCAGCGCGAGAGGCATTGATGGCCGCCTGGACTTCGCGCGCTGCCGCATCAATCTTGCGATTGAGGTCAAACTGCAGGCTGATACGACTCGACCCATTGCTGCTGGAAGACGTCATTTCGTTGACGCCAGAGATCACACCAAGCCGTCGTTCCAACGGGGTCGCCACACTTGAGGCCATGGTGTCAGGACTGGCACCCGGCAGAGCGGCGCTCACGGTGATGGTCGGGAAGTCCACCCGGGGAAGCGGCGAAACCGGAAGCGCGAAGAATGCGCCAACACCAGCCAATGCCAAACCGAGGGTAAGCAATACCGTGCCTACCGGCCTGCGAACAAACGGTTCAGAGAGGTTCACGCGGCCATCTCCCGAGCACGCCTGCGACCAAATCGCTGTCCCAATCGGTCAAACGCCAGATAAATCACCGGCGTCGTGAACAAGGTCAACACCTGACTCACAATCAGGCCGCCAAAAATAGCCAAGCCGAGCGGTCGTCGAAGCTCAGCGCCCTCGCCCCAGCCGAGCATCAGTGGCAGAGCTGCAAACAGTGCAGCCAGTGTGGTCATCAAAATGGGCCGAAAGCGCAGCAAGGCCGCCTGATGAATCGCCTCTTGTGGCGGCTTGCCTTGATTGCGCTCGGCATCAATGGCAAAGTCAATCATCATGATGGCATTCTTTTTGACGATGCCAATTAACAAGATGATGCCAATGATGCCAATCACGCCGAGATCGGAACCGCTGATCATCAATGCCAGCAGGGCACCCACGCCAGCTGAAGGTAGCGTCGACAAAATCGTCAGCGGATGAATGTAGCTCTCATACAGCACACCCAGTACGATATAGACGCAGACCACTGCAGCCAGGATCAGCCACAGCTGGTTCGTCAGTGACACCTGGAAGGCCCCGGCCGCGCCCAGAAACGTCATGCTGACCGCAGCAGGTAGTCCGATGTCTTTGGCGGCCTGCCGAATGTCATCGACAGCCGTTCCAAGAGACACGCCCGGCGCGCCATCAAAGCCCAAGGTGGTCGCAGGAAACTGGGCCACATGGGTAATTTGCAGCGCAGCGGGCCGCTCGGTGATGGTGGCGATACTAGACAGCGGCGTGGTGCCACCAGTACTGGTTTTGAGCTGCAAATTGGCCAGCGATGCGGGTGTGCTGAGCTGGTCGGGCATGGCTTCCAAAATCACACGGTACTGGTTGGTCTCGGTGAAAATCGTCGACACAATCCGCTGGCCGAATGCGCTGTACAGCGCATCATCAATCGCTGAAGTGGCAATGCCCAGCCTGGCGGCAGTGTCCCGGTCTACATTGATGTAGACAGAGGCTCCCTGGGCTCCTGCATCAGAGGCCACATTTTTCAAGCTCTTCAGGCCTCGCATATGCTGGGCAAGTTTGTCGGCCCACTGCACCACCTGTGCATTGTCAGCACCTTCCAGCGACAGACGAAATTGCGTCGGCCCGGGCTCTGCGTCAATCGTCAAATCCTGCGTGGGCCGCAGATACAAGGTCAGCCCAGCGATTTTGCTAACGCGATCACGCAGGCGGTCCATGGTTTCCTGCTGCGAGCCAGTACGCACCGACTTGAGATTGATCAGCATCCTGCCGGTATGCAACATGGTGTTGTTGGCGGCATCGACACCCACAAACGAGGCAAGGGTCGCCACATCGGGATCTTCCAAAATGAGTTTGGAAGCGGTCAGCTGCAACTCGGCCATGCGGGCATAAGACACCGACTGCGCTGTCTCGACCCGTGCCTGCAGCTGACCAGTGTCCTGAGTCGGGAAAAGTCCCTTGGGAATCATCAGGTACAGCACAACGGTGAGAAGCAAGGTTGCGAATGCCACGAACAACGTCAAACCCTGCCGCCTGAGCACCCAACCGAGCGATCGGTCGTAGTGCACCATGACGCTCGCGACAAGGCGATTCGTGCGGCTGGGGACTTCTCCAGTGGGGCGCTCGGGCTGCTTTTGAAGCCAACGCGCCGACATCATGGGCACCAAGGTCAGTGACACCACGGCAGAAATCAAAATGGCGATGGCCAACGTGATCGCGAACTCGCGGAACAATCGCCCCACGATGTCGCCCATGAAAAGTAACGGTATCAAAACGGCAATTAACGATATGGTCAGCGAAATAATGGTGAAGCCGATTTGCGCCGCGCCTTTGACGGCGGCCTCCATCGGTGCTTCGCCTTCCTCGATGTAGCGAGAGATGTTTTCGATCATCACGATGGCGTCATCCACCACGAAGCCTGTGGCAATCGTCAGGGCCATCAGGCTCAGGTTGTTCAGGCTGTAGCCCAGCAGGTACATCGCGCCGCAGGTGCCAATCAAGGAGATCGGTACAGCAACGCTGGCGATCACGGTGGCACGCACGCTGCGCAAGAATGCAAAAATCACCAGCACCACCAAAACGACCGCCAGCATCAATTCAATCTCGACATGCAGCACCGAGGCCCTTATTCCGGTGGTGCGGTCGCTCAGCACGTCAACTTGTAGCGCAGCAGGCAAACCGGCCAGCAGTTCTGGCAAGCGCGCCTGGATGGCATCGACAGTCGCAATCACATTGGCACCAGGCTGGCGCTGAACATTCAAAATAATGGCAGGTTTGAGGCCTGACCAAGCCCCTAGCTTGATATTTTCTGCGCTGTCCACGACCTGAGCCACGTCGGATACTCGAACCGCCGCACCATTGCGGTAGGCAACGATCAAATTTTTATAGTCCGAGGCAGCCAATAACTGACCATTCGAATTGATGGAGTAGGCCCGCGTAGGACCGTCAATGCTGCCTTTCGCGCCATTGGCGTTGGCAGCAGCAATTGCGGTGCGCAGCGAATCCAGTGCCAGACCGTAGGACGCCAGTGCGCGGGTATCGGCTTGAATCCGCACCGCCGGTCGTTGACCACCGCTGAGCGCTACCAGACCCACACCGCTGACCTGACTGATCTTGAGTGCCAAACGGGTGTTGACGATGTTTTGCACTTCAGACAGCGGCAGGGTATCGGAGGTGATAGCCAGGGTCAGCACCGGTGCATCAGCCGGGTTGACTTTGGCATACACCGGTGGGGCGGGCAGGTCAGCCGGCAACAGCGAACCCCCAGCATTGATGGCGGCCTGTACTTCTTGCTCGGCTACATCGAGCGGGAGCCCCAGATCAAATTGCAAGGTGATGAGGGATACGCCCGCTGCGCTGGTTGAACTCATTCGCTGCAAACCGGACATTTGTCCAAATTGCCGCTCCAGAGGCGCTGACACGGTCTGGGCCATGACGTCAGGGCTAGCCCCGGGGTACAAGGTCTGCACCTGGATGGTGGGGTAGTCGACCTGGGGCAAGGCCGACAGAGGCAAAAACTTCAAACCGATCATGCCGGCCAGCACGATGGCAAGCATCAGCAACGAAGTGGCTACCGGTCGCTGGATGAAGGGACGTGACGGGCTCATGCGCCCTCAGCTGCGGAGGCGCGGCGGCGTCTCGGACTGGAAGCGTTGTCCGCCGGGGCCTCCGGGGATGCAGGCGCAGCCCCGGCACCGGAAGAGGCCGATGCCGGTGAGCTGGCGCCCGGCATGCCGTCGGGACGTTGACGCCTGCCCCTGGAGCCTGGACCACTGCCAGCATCCGGACCAGTAGCACGCGGCGAGTCACCCGGCAGCACCACGCGGGCACCGTCCTTGAGCCGGTCCGCACCTTCAGTGATGACGCGTTCTCCAGCCTGCAAGCCAGCACTGATCACGATTTTGTCAACCGTTGCCTGCCCCCGCGTCACGGGTCTCAGCGAGACTCTACGTTCTGCGGGATTGAGCACATAGACATAGTCGCCGCCGGCTCCGAGGCGTACAGCGGTGACGGGCACGACGACAGCCTTTTCTATGGTTTTCACCAAAAGCTGAAGGTTGACAAACTGGCTGGGAAACAGCGCCAGTTGGCTATTGGCAAACCGGGCCTTGGCCTTCACCGTGCCGGTCGTGATATCGACCTGGTTGTCGAGTGAGGCAAATACGCCGGAGTCGAGCACCTTGACCCGGGTCCGGTCCAGTGCAGTAGCCTTCATGGCTGAACTGGTAACTTGCTGCAGCTCGCTGACCCAGTCCTGCGGGACGGCAAACACCACGTCTATCGGCGTCACCTGTGTGATCAGAGCAATGCCATTGGTGTCGCTGCTGCTGACCACGTTACCGATATCCACAGTACGCAACCCCACTCGCCCACTGATGGGTGCGATCACACGGGTATGGCTTAGGTTGAGGCGGGCCGTGCCTTCAGCCGCCTTGTCGATGGCCACCGTACCTTCCAGTTGCTTGACCAGCGCGGCCTGGCTGTCGACTTCCTGGCGAGCGATAGAGTCCTGGTCAAGCAGGGTTTTAAAACGTTGCAGGGTCACGCGAGCGCTATCCAGCTGGGCTTCATCGCGCTGGCGCTGACCTGAAGCCTGCATCAGCGCCATTTCAAACTGTCGAGGGTCGATCGTGGCCAGAAGGTCCCCACGACGCACCATCTGACCTTCCTTGAACAAAACTTTTTCCAGCACTCCCGATACCTGCGGACGCACTCTGACAGTGGCCTGCGGCGTGACCGTGCCCAGCGCGTCCAGTACCACGGGTACATCGGCCAGCACGGCGGTCGCCACGCCCACAGTGCTGGCCGCGGGGCCGCGCGCCCCCCCGGGACCACCACCGGATCCGCCACCTGGACGAGGGCCCGCTGCGCCCGCCGGCGTCGTGCCAGGGCGGGTCAAATACCAGGCCAAGCCGCCCAGCCCCGCCAGCAGCAAAACGGCTACCAACGCACCGACGACAGAGGCCCGCCGGCTAAGTGCCTTGCGAGATATTCGATCGGGAGGGTTGGGCTGCGCGCCAGCTTGCGGGTTCATCAAGAGTCCTTACCGTCCAGTGAGTCGCTCGGAAAGCGAGTCCAAGTCGACCACCGGCTACGCGTTATGGATGCCGAGGGAGCGCCGTGCCTGGATACACGCGGTGCAGACGTGCTGTCGTCGTGACTCAAACGCTAGGCTAGGCAACTTCAAATTTATTATCACTGCTTGCCTCCGATGGCTCGCATCAGACTCGAAAGCGCGGCGTAAACATTCTGTAAAGTCCGGCGGCGTTCGCTTGTGTCCACCACCGCAGTCCGCGCTCTACGCGCGACCGTGCTCATTGCAAGGGGATCTTATTGGACCGGTCAATCGCCACCGTGGCCACGCTGTTTTGCGGCGAACCCTCGATGATGCGGTCAGAGTAGGTCAAATAAACCAGGGCATTACGGCTTTTGTCGACCATACGAACAATTCGGATTTTCTTGAACACCAGCGAAATGCGCTCGCTGAAAACTTCTTCCTGCGCGGCAAGAGGTTTTACAAAAGAGATTGGGCCCACCTGATGACAGGCAATTGACGCCTCGGCCTTGTCTTCCGCGAGTCCCATGG
>JANOLL010000419.1:0-5113 GCA_031419775.1 Polaromonas sp.
ATATCGGCATAGTCTTCTCCAACCTCAATCTGGACGGTTGCTGTCTGCTGTTCCATTTGCGGGTTCCTGGGTCTATTTAATTGAGATGGACGAGCGCTGCGTTACAGTCTGATAATTACGTGGCAAGCCCGCGCGGGCCAGCGCGCCCTGCATTGCGATGTCGGGCAGCGCCAAGGAGACCCGTTCACGCACCTGGAGCAACTGCCCGATGTCCACCCCGGTCTCCAGGCCCATCGAGTCGAGCATGAAGCAAAGGTCTTCCATCACGATGTTGCCACTGGCGCCGGGCGCAAACGGACAACCACCAAGCCCAGCCAGCGAGGCGTCGAACATCGTGACCCCGCAGTCGAGTGCGGCGCTGACGTTGGCCAGGCCCGTGCCGCGGGTATCATGAAAATGTGCCGCCACGGGTACATTGCCGCACTCAGCCAGCAATACCCGGAACACCTCACGCACCTGCACCGGGTCTGCATAACCCACCGTGTCGGCTACCTGGAGTTCCTGGGCGCCCGCTTCCAAAAGTTGCACGGCACAACCTACCACCTGCGACACAGGGATACGGCCTTCATAAGAGCAGCCCAGTGCCGTCGACAGGCCGCCACTGATGACCGGACGTTGCCCTTCAGGCTGGTCGCGGACCAGCTCGACGATCGCGCGGAAATCGGCGATCGATTCCTCGGGCGTACGCCGTACGTTCTTCATGTTGTGCGTACGGCTGACCGACATCACGAAATTGAGTTTGTGCACGCCCAGCTCAATACCGCGCTGAGCACCGCGCAGGTTGGGAATCAGCGCACTCACGGTCAGGCCGGGTATGGCCAACGCGCCCGCTGTCACCGCTTCGGAGTCCGCAAACTGCGGAATCAGCTTGGCAGGCACATAAGAGGTGACCTCTATTTCAGGCATGCCGGTGGCGGCCTCTGCCGCAATCCAGGCCAGCTTGTCAGCGCTGGGCATGAAGGTAGGATGGATCTGCAGGCCGTCGCGCAGGCCAACTTCGCGCAGGGTGATTCTTTGACGCATCGCAGTTCCTTATGGGTTCTGGCGCAGCTCAGCGCCCCTTGAAATCCGGCTTGCGTTTTTCGTTGAAGGCCCGGACGCCCTCTACACGGTCTTCGGTGTCGACCAGGTGGTTATATGCCTCGACCTCAAAGCGCAGGGCGGTTCGCAGTTCCATCTGACCGCCGTAACGTACCGACTTCTTCACCTGCCTTACCGATAGTGGCGCGTTACTGGCGATCACCTTAGCAGTGTCCAATGCCGCAGCCAGCAATTGGCCGGGTGGGTGCAGCTGGTTGGTAAGACCCCAGTCCGACGCCTGCTGCGCGTCAAAGGGTCGGCCGGTCATGATGATTTCCCGGGCTCTGCGCTCACCCACAGCCCGCGGCAGATTCTGCGTGCCGCCTGCACCCGGCATGATGCCCAGTGTCACTTCGGTCAAGGCAAAGCGGGCCAGATGACTGGCGTAGATGAAGTCGCAACAAAGCGCTATCTCCAGGCCGCCGGCATAGGCATGGCCGTTCACAGCAGCGATGACCGGCACCGGCAGGTCGAGCATGGTCCAGTACATCCGTTCGAACAGTTCGTGCTGCCGCCGCCACTGTTCACGGGTCATTCCATTTCGCTCTTTGAGGTCGCCTCCCGCGCAGAAGATCTTCTCGCCTGATCCAGTCAACACAACACAGCGAATTTCGCCGGCGTCCTCGGTCAGGCTGCTCCACAGGTCAAGCAAGTCGCGACCCATCTGAGTGCTCAGGGCATTACCGACCTGAGGCCGGTTCAGCGCGACCTGCAACACATGCGGCGTAGCCATTGCAGTGGCAACGGTCTCGTAATCGGTCCGTATAGTCATGCGTTGGCTCTTTGCTCAATCAATGCGCTGTGCTGGCCCAAAGTCGGCGGCGCCGAACGCGGCCGCGGTCGCTCACCGTCCAAACTTAGCGGCAGGCCGATGAAACGCATTCCCGTACCGGGAACGTCCTGGACCAAGCCAAGTGCCTCGGTCTGCGGATGCGCGAGCATCTGCGCAAGGTCGTTCACCGGCGAACATGGCACACCCGCAGCTTCCAGCTGCCCGATCCAGTAGGCAGTCGTCTTCTCCGCCATGATTTCGTCAATCATGGGGTACAGAATCTCCTGGTGCGCGACTCGGCTCGGGTTGTCTGAAAAGCGCACGTCCTCGCGCCACTCGGGGCGGCCCAGCGCGCCCGCCAGGGCTCGAAAAAGCGCGTCGCTGCCTGCGGCCACCACCATCTCACCATCACGGGTGGGGTAGGCCTTGTAGGGAACGATACCCGGCGTGCCAGAGCCCTGTTTGCCGGCCAGCTTGCCAGAGGCCAGGAACTGCGCTGCCAGCAGCGATACCCAGCAGCTCGCGGTCTCGAACAACGAAACGTCCACCACCCGCCCAAGGCCAGTAGCCTGTCGCTCGTACAAGGCAGCCAGCGCGCCAATCACAGCCCACATGCCGGTACCCATGTCCACAATCGAGGCCCCCACGCGCACCGAGGCCCGACCTGGTTCGCCAGTGGTGCTCATGATGCCGCCGAAAGCTTGCATCAGAGGGTCGTATCCGGGCCGGTCCTTGAGCGGACCGTCCCGGCCAAATGCGCCCAGGTTGCAATAGATGAGCGAGGGCTTGCGCGCCATCAGGCTGGCGGCATCCAGGCCAAGCTTTTCCACATGGCCAGGTCGCAGGTTCTGGATCACGATGTCGGCGCGCTCATCGATGAAGCGGCGTAACACTTCAACCTGCTCGGGGTCATGCAGCTCGCAGACTACTGAATTCTTGTTACGGTTCAGCGCTTGGAAAAAGGCGCCTGCACCTTCCCAGAATGGGGGCCCCCACTTGCGCGCGTCGTCGCCCTCAGACTTTTCAATCTTGATCACCTGTGCCCCCAGCTCGCCAAGGATCTGACCCGCAAAGGGCGCAGCCACGCTGGATCCCAGCTCGACGACCACCAGCCCGGCGAACGGCATGGCAGAACTGGCTGAGGGTGCGGTAGTCTGAGGCATGAGAGATCCCTTCAGGGGTGTTCGGTCAGATCTGAAATGCTGCCATTCAACGCGCCATAGTAATGTGGGTACAAACCCACCTGTACAGCGAATCTTTATGTCCGTACAAACAGACTTGACATGAAACCTGCCAAATCCGCTGCGGTACTCCCGCGCCCTCGCAACGCATCCAAGGACAATGCTGCGACGCCGCGCCACGTCTGGCTGCACCGAACCTTGCTGGAAGACTTCAGCTATTCGCCTGGTAGAACCAGACGTCGCATGCTCAGGCTCGCGCCGCGTGAGCGGCCTCTACTTTTTCCCTTTTCAATTTGAAAATATCCAGGAGACACGTCATGAGAAAAACCCTTGCCGCATTAGCGCTCAGTCTGCTCACAGGCTGGGCCTGCGCCCAGGTCACTTGGCCGGCACGACCGGTGCGCGTGATCGTTCCGTTCCCCGCCGGCCAGACAACCGATGTGATCGCCCGGCTGCTATCGCAGCAGTTCACCGACTCTATCGGCCAGTCCTTCTACGTCGAAAACAAGGCTGGCGCTGCTGCCATCATCGGCACGGAGCAGGCTAAAAATGCGACTGCCGACGGATACACCTTGCTGATGGCGTCAAGTGGCCCGCTGGCGATCAACCCGTCGCTTTATTCCAAGCTGTCGTACGACACGCTGCACGATTTCCATCCGATCGGCATCATTGCAGCCGTACCGCAGTTTCTGGTGGTGAACAAGGACTTTCCGCCCAGCAACCTCAGGGAACTGATCGCCTACGTCAAGCAGAATCCGGGCAAGAACAATTATGGTTCCGGAGGCAGCGGGCTGACCAATCACCTGACCATGGAACTACTCAAGACCGCCGCTGGCCTGCAAATCACCCATGTGCCCTACAAGGGCGCAGCTGCGGCCATCACCGGCCTGATCGGTGGCGATATCAACATGATGTTCGAGTCCGGACCGGCAGTGATACCACATGTGAAAAGCGGAAAACTCAAGGTCATTGCAGTCGGCACGAAGGCGCGCTCAGTGGTACTGCCAGATGTACCCACTGTGGCGGAATCTGGATTGCCGGGCTTTGCGGCCGTGGCCTGGGCCGCCTTGCTAGCGCCAACCGGCACTCCCAGGCCGATCATTCTGAAAATGAATGCCGAGCTCAATGCGGTGCTAAGCAAGCCGGCGATCAAGGAAAA
Source organism: Polaromonas sp. (assembly GCA_031419775.1). Lineage (GTDB taxonomy): Bacteria > Pseudomonadota > Gammaproteobacteria > Burkholderiales > Burkholderiaceae_C > Polaromonas. The sequence continues at coordinate 4,193 of JANOLL010000419.1, forward strand.
GTTGATAAGCCTTGGTGCCGAACCGGTAGAAACCAGTCCCGAACAGGCTGTGACCTTCATCAAAAACGAGCTCGAGTTATGGGCCAGTGCCGTTAAGACCTCGGGCGCCAAGGCCGACTGAAAATCGATTGCCCCTGTTTAATGGATTGGTTTAGAAGCCACCACAGTCCATCAACGCGCCCCACAGGACTAGAAACTTGCGTAACTCGTCGATACGTAAGTCGTTATATAGGGCTTGGCGGAAACGGAGGGATTCGAACCCTCGATGAGGCTCTACACCCCATACTCCCTTAGCAGGGGAGCACCTTCGGCCACTCGGTCACGTTTCCTGTTTTTGAATTATGTCACGACTTCGCCTGACGATTGCACTTGATTCAAGCCACTGACTGGTCCAGGTCAAATGCCTTGTGCAAGGCACGCACGGCAAGTTCCATGTATTTCTCGTCAATCACCACAGATGTCTTGATTTCACTGGTGGAAATCATCTGGATATTGATGCCCTCTTCGCTGAGCACACGAAACATCTTGCTCGCAACACCCACGTGGCTGCGCATGCCGATTCCCACAATACTGACCTTGCAGATCTTGGCATCGCCAGTGACTTCTTGCGCGCCCAGGCTCGGCACGACGCTGCTTTTGAGCAAGTCGATCGCCTTGGCAAAGTCGTTGCGGTGCACGGTAAAGCTGAAATCGGTTTTGCCATCCCGGCTGATGTTCTGGATGATCATGTCAACTTCAATGTTGGCATCGGCCACTGCGCCCAGGATCTGGTAAGCGATACCTGGGGTGTCCGGCACGCCAAGTACCGAAATTTTGGCTTCGTCGCGGTTAAAGGCGATGCCCGATACGATGGCTTGTTCCATATTCTCGTCTTCCTCAAAACTGATCAAAGTGCCTGACTTGGCTTCTTCATCGATGTCG
>JANOLL010000420.1:0-2597 GCA_031419775.1 Polaromonas sp.
GCGGCTCGTCGGGCACCAACCCGTTTGCCGCCATCGCGGCCGGCGTGGCGTGTCTGTGGGGCCCTGCGCATGGCGGTGCCAATGAGGCCGCCCTCAACATGCTGGGCGACATCCAGAAAAACGGTGGCGTCGAGAACATTGGTGAATTCATCAAGCAGGTCAAGGACAAAAACTCTGGTGTCAAGCTGATGGGTTTTGGTCACCGCGTTTACAAAAACTACGATCCGCGCGCCAAACTGATGCAGGAAACCTGCAAGGAAGTGCTGCACGAGATGGGGCTTGAGAACGATCCGCTCTTCAAACTGGCGATGGCGCTCGAAAAAATTGCGCTCGAAGACGACTACTTTGTGTCCCGAAAGCTCTATCCCAACGTCGACTTTTACTCCGGCATCGTGCAGCGCGCCATCGGTATTCCGGTACCGCTGTTCACCGCTATTTTTGCGTTGGCCCGTACGGTAGGCTGGATTGCCCAGCTCAACGAAATGATTGGCGACCCCGAGTACAAGATTGGCCGGCCACGCCAGTTGTTCACGGGTTCGGTGCAGCGCGATGTCAAACCCATGGCTCAGCGCTGAGCCCTGCCAACGTAGCAAAGCCCGTCTGGCAACACTGTCGACGGGCTTTTTTACTGTCCTCCAGACTGTCCGCAACACCTGATACAGGACGCCGTGGAACCCCTGAAAACAGCCGCTCAGCTCCGTTTGGCCCTTGTGCAGCCGGAAACGCCAAAAGCATGCAACTGTGCATTGGGCGCGTGTGCTGGCTGGGAAAGCCTGGCTGAATACCGCTGGGACGCGGCTCAGATGACACAGATCGCTACGCTGCGCGATCCGTCTCTGGATGAACCCACCTTCGAAGAACATCACCCCCAGGGCACCCGCTATGACTCAGCCGAGGCGCCGGTGGCGCTGCCATTTTTCCCCTACAACCGCTGTGATGTCTGGCGTTGCAGCCATTGTGCACGCCACCTGATGCGCTACACCGAGTTCGGTGGCTACAACGTGGATCACCGGGTCCGGGTTCTGGATCCCGAAAAAATAATCGACTGAGCCAGTTTCCTAAGCCTGATGGCGAAGTCGGCTGATCGGCCCTCGCAAAGCATAAAATCAGTGGCATCACGGCAAGGAAATCCCATGACTCATCACCCCGGCGAAGCCCACAGTCGTACGCTCTACGACAAAATTTGGGACGAGCACGTAGTTCATACCGAAGAAGACGGCACGTCCGTTCTCTACATCGACCGGCACCTGGTGCATGAAGTCACCAGCCCGCAGGCTTTTGAAGGCTTGCGCGAAGCCGGTCGCAAAGTCTGGCGCATCAGCTCGATCGTGGCAACAGCCGACCACAACACGCCAACTACCGGTTGGGAACTGGGCTACGACGGCATCACCGACCTGGTCAGCAAAGAGCAGATCACGACGCTGAACGCCAACATCAAGGAATTCGGCGCGGCGGCCTTCTTCCCCTTCCTGTCCAAACGACAGGGGATCGTGCATGTGATTGGCCCCGAAAACGGAGCAACGCTACCCGGCATGACGGTGGTCTGCGGCGACTCCCACACCTCCACCCATGGCGCGTTTGGCGCCTTGGCGCACGGCATCGGTACCAGTGAGGTGGAGCATGTCATGGCGACCCAGACCCTACTGGCCAAAAAAGCCAAGAACATGCTGATTAAGGTTGAAGGAACCCTGGCCAAAGGCTGCACCGCCAAAGATATCGTCCTGGCCATCATCGGCAAAATCGGTACGGCAGGTGGAACGGGCTACACCATTGAATTTGCCGGCTCGGCGATTCGGGCGCTCAGCATGGAAGGCCGAATGACGGTCTGCAACATGGCTATTGAAGGCGGTGCCCGCGCCGGGCTGGTCGCAGTCGATCAAAAAACCATCGATTACGTCAAGGGGCGACTGCTCGCGCCTACCGGGGTCGAGTGGGACCTGGCCGTCAAATACTGGAACACGCTGCAATCGGACGCCCATGCCAAATTTGACGCGGTGGTGGAGCTTGATGCCAGTCAAATACTGCCGCAGGTAAGTTGGGGCACTTCGCCTGAAATGGTGCTGTCCATCAACGACAAGGTACCTGATCCCGACAAGGAAAAAGATCCCAACAAGCGCGAAGCCATTGAGCGCGCGCTGAAGTACATGGGACTGGTGCCCGGCAAGGCCTTGAACGATCTGTACGTCGACAAGGTGTTTATCGGCAGTTGCACCAATAGCCGTATTGAAGACATTCGTGAAGCCGCTGCGGTTGTCAAAAAAATAGGCCAGAAAGTCGCCAAGAACATCAAACTGGCCCTGGTAGTTCCTGGCTCGGGTCTTGTCAAGGACCAGGCCGAGCGCGAAGGACTCGACAAGATTTTCATCGCTGCCGGCTTTGAATGGCGCGAACCCGGGTGCTCGATGTGCCTGGCCATGAACGCTGACCAGCTGGAGCCACAAGAGCGTTGCGCGTCGACCAGCAACCGCAACTTTGAAGGCCGACAAGGCGCCGGCGGCCGGACCCACCTTGTCAGCCCCGCAATGGCTGCAGCCGCTGCGGTGCATGGTCATTTCGTCGATGTGCGCAAATTTGTCTGAAGCGAGGCACCCATGCAA